>JBAULD010000513.1:0-2497 GCA_049578005.1 Polyangiaceae bacterium | reverse complement strand
GCAGGAGGCGCTCGGCATCGTCGGGGTGAACCTGCTCTACGGAGCGTTTTTTCTATTTCACGAGCCCGAGCTGCTCATCGAGTCGCTGCTGGACAACCTGACGACCGATCGCATCGAAATCGACATGATCGAATACTCGGGTATCGAATTCCGACACGTCGACAACCGTCTCATGAGCATGAAGCTCGTGCAGCTCGGTCTGTCGGGCGCCGTCATGCTCGGTCCGAATGGACGTGTCCTGCAACCCGCCGACGTGCTTTACAAGAAGAACGTACTGGTCGAACGGGGGAGCTTCCGGCCCGTCTGCCATGTCCACCTCGACATGCTGAGCTCCGCCGAGGCCCAGTTCCGTCGCGACATCGGACCCGACGGCGGGGACATCGTGCGAGTCATGGAGCTGACCATGCGCAACCTGCGCGTGGACGGCGGCGAAGTGAATCGAGCCGACTTCCTCGCTCGCGCCGACATGCTGGCTGCGGCAGGCATGACGGTCATGATCTCCGACTACTTTCAGTACTATCTGCTCGCCGCGTATTTGACGCAGTTCGTGAAGAAGAAGATTGCCGTCGTGATGGGCGCCGCGAGCCTACGCGAGATATTCGACCCCCAGTATTACACCGAACTCGAGGGAGGCATTCTCGAGTCCTTCGGACGGCTCTTCAAGCACGACTTGCGGCTCTATATTTATCCTTTTTTGGATCCCGCCACCAACCGACTCACCACGGTGGAGAACATCGCGGTCCCGCCGCACTTGCAGAAGCTCTACGGGTATCTCGTGGACAATGGGAACGTCCGCGCTCTCGAGAGCTACACGCCGGAGCACCTGGCCATCTTCTCGCGCGATGCCCTGAGGAAAATTCAGGCCGGCGACGTCTCGTGGGAAACGATGGTGCCCGCCGACGTGGCGAGGGTCATCAAAGAGCAGCGGTTCCTCGGCTATCGTCCGAGCGTGGGATGACGACCGCCCGCGGCTGAACCGCCTGCTGCGGACCGGTTCCGGCTGACCTGGCCCCACAGCTCGCGCCGCGGATTCGCGACGTTGACAGTTTGTCGCAGGTCCGTTCTTTGAGGGGGCCTCCCCGCCAAGCTGTCGTATTCCCATGCCGGCCATGGTCGGAAGGTTCGGGAGTTTCGAGTGTTTCATGGGTGGCACATGCCTCGCACTCTCGGCGGGGACCCCCACCTGGAGAACCTCTGCCGGCGTGTAGCCGACTCTCGCGATGGCCATCGACAAGCTCCTCAAGCGTCACTTTTGGGCCGTGATCTTGGTGCTGGTCGCCATCGCCGCGTTTTTCGACGCCCAGGGGATCATGCAGGTCGTCGGAGCGAGCTTGGGGGCCGACGAAAAGCAACTGGCGCTGGCACCACTCACGTCGCGCATCGTGGAGCAGCCGGGGACGGCCAGCCCACACGCGACGAGCGCCGAGCCGATTCTTTCTCGCAACCCGTTCGATTCGGTCACCGGTCCGCTGAACCTGCCCCCTCCGGTCGATACCGCCGACGCCGATACGGAGCCGCCGCCCCCCGACCTGAGCGATCCGTACAGCGCCCCGGACTGCGACGGAGTGCACGTGCTCATCATCACGGCGTCGGCCGATCCGGATTGGTCCTTTGCCGCGCTCGACACTCCCCAGGACAAGGGGAAGACATTTCTGCGCCGGCGTGGCGGGGAGATCGGGGACAAGACCGTGAAGTTCGTGGGGTGGGACCGAGTGTGGCTCGCCAGCGGTAGCCAGCTCTGTCAGGCCCGGATGTTCAAGCCTCCGCCCGGTCCCGACGCCGGGGCCGCCGCGCCGCCGCCGCAGCCGGTGGCGGCTGCGCCCGGAGGAGCGTCGGTTCCCGACGACATCAAAAAGGGAATCCAGAAAGTCGGCGGCACCGAGTTCAACGTCGACCGCGGCGTCGTGGACAAGATCTTGGAGAACCAGGCGGAGCTGATGCGCCAGGCGCGCATCGTGCCGGAACAGGAGAACGGCAAGGTCGTGGGCATCCGGCTGTTCGGCGTCCGTCAAGACACGCTGCTGGGCGCGCTCGGAATGGAGAACGGAGACCGTCTCGAGAAGATCAACGGGTTCGACATGACCAGCCCCGAGAAGGCGCTCGAGGCGTACGCGCGTCTCCGGACGTCCGATCACTTGACCGTGTCGGTGAACCGGCGCGGGCAGCCGACCAACCTCGACTACAACATCAAGTGAACTACGCCATGCCCGAATCGAGCCCGATGGACAACCGCACGCTGATCCGGCGCACCCTCGTCACCGTCGGCGCGATGGTCGGCGGGTGCGCGATCATCGTGAGCCTTCTCACTCTGGTGGCGTCTGCGATGGTCAATCACGCGGTCAACCCCAAGGAAGAATCGGACGCGGGAGGCGCCGCCTCGGTGACCGGAACCGCAAAACACCCCGCCGGGGCAAAGCCGGCCGCGGCGACCGCGGCGAGTCACGCGAGATAGACGAATGGCGACGCGGGCACGAAGATGAGACTCAATGTCCTGACG
>JBAULD010000512.1:0-8955 GCA_049578005.1 Polyangiaceae bacterium | reverse complement strand
ACCTTGGGACGACCAACTCGTGCGTGGCGATCGTCGAAAATGGGATCCCCACGGTCATACCGAACCGCGGCGGCTACAAAACGACTCCTTCGATGGTCGCCGTCACCGAGGCCGGAAAACGCCTCGTCGGCCACATTGCCAAGCGACAGGCCATCACGAACGCTGAGAACACCGTCTACGCGGCGAAGCGCCTCATCGGCCGCAAATGGAACTCTCCCCAGGTCAAGAATTCCGTGGCGACGTCGAGCTATCGCATTGTCCAAGGACCGCACAACGACGTACGCATCGTGCTTCGCGAAAAGGAGTACAGCGTCCCCGAGGTCAGCGCGATGGTGCTCCAGGAGATGAAGCTCATCGCCGAAGACTATCTCGGCGCCGAGGTGAGCAAGGCCGTGATCACCGTACCCGCCTATTTCAACGACAACCAGCGACAAGCAACCAAAGATGCCGGCGAAATCGCGGGCCTCGACGTCATTCGGATCATCAACGAACCAACGGCCGCGGCGCTGTCCTATGGATTCGGCAAGAACGTCGAAAAGACCATCGCGGTGTACGACTTCGGCGGAGGGACGTTCGATATCTCCATTTTGGAGATCGGCTCCAGCGGCGTGTTCAAGGTCATCGCGACCGCGGGCGACACGTTTCTGGGCGGCGAAGACGTCGACGCTCGCGTGATCGACTGGCTCGTTCAGGGGTTCCGCGAGGAGCACGGAATGGACCTTCGGCAAGACCGGATGGCTCTCCAGCGGCTCAAGGACGCCGCCGAGAAGGCAAAATGCGAACTTTCGAGCGTCCGCGAAACCGAGGTCAACTTGCCCTTCATCATCTCGAGCGGCAGAAACGAGGCTCTCCACTTGCAGCGCACGATCGATAGGCAGGCCCTCGAAGGACTGTCGAACGACCTCATCGAGCGCACGATCGACATTTGCCGTCAGACGCTGGCCGACGCACGACTGGCGAAGGAGGACATCGAAGAGGTTCTCCTCGTGGGGGGAATGACGCGCATGCCGAAGATTCAGCTCGCCGTTGCCGAGTTCTTCGAGCGCGAGCCGTGCAAGGGTGTACACCCCGACGAGAGCGTGGCACTCGGCGCGGGAATCCAGGGCTCGGCGCTCGTCAGCGACAAGCACGAGATGGTGCTCCTCGACGTGACGCCGCACGCCCTCGGCATCATGACGCAAGGCGGTTACTTCGAGGAGCTCATCCCGCAAAATACGACGGTACCGACCCATCGGACGAAGATATTCACGACGAGCCGGGACAATCAAACAGCGGTCAAGATCGTCGTCATGCAGGGCGAAAGCGAGCGCGCCGAGGAGGACGAGCTGCTCGGAGAATTCATCCTCACCGGCCTCCGACGCGCACAGAAGGGAATGGTGGAGATCGAAGTCAACTTCGAGATCAACGCCGACGGAATCGTCAGCGTTCACGCGAAAGATCTCGAGACGAGCAAAGAGCAATCGATCGAGGTCACCGCTTCGAGCGGTCTCACTCGCGACGAAATCAGGAACATGATGGAGGGCGCCAAGGATTACATGGTCGAGCGGCGAACCACGGAGGAGTTCGAGGCTGCGAAGCAGGAGGCAGAGCGATTCGTCGGCGAGATCGAGCGGCTGCTGCCACAAGTGGAGCAGATCGTCGCGGCAAGCGACTTCGGGCGGGATGCGATTGACAAGGCTCGCAGCATCGTCACCAAGGCCCGGTCCGCCATCGCGAAGCGCGACATCGCCGCCGTAAAGGGGGAGATCGAGGGGCTGTCGAGAACGCACCGGATGTTCAAGGGCGTCGTGGCCAAGACGCACTGACGGGTTCGAAGGGCCGAGAACTTTGACCGACAAGCCTTCCAAGAGCCGCGATACGACGCCCGCGCAGTCGCCGGACGACGTGAACGAGAACGAACGACCGACCATCAACCCGCCGTTCGATCTCGAGGCTTTTGCGCGCGCGGCGTCATCCCCGTCCGAACAGCCGCGGGCTGCCTCGGATGCGCCGACGAATCGCCCGCCCGCGCTCCACCCGGATTCCGAGTTCGGTCCCGAAGTGGGAACGGCCCGCATCTCGCTGACCAGTGAGGTCGAACGGGAGAGGGCGCGGGCACTGGCCGGGCCAAGACCCGTTCGCACAATCACGTCGAGCGTGCTGTCGATCGCGAACGCCCGAGCCTCGAGCTCTCCCCACGTCGCCCCGCTCGACCCGGCGGCACGGGGATTCTCTCCGGAGGGCAATTCAGCGTCGAGCGGCGAAGCCCCAGCCCGTGACGCAAACGGCGAGTCGTCGCCCCCCGAGATCACCGAGCGCACAATCGAGGATCCTGTCGCCGAGATGCGCGAGCGCTTTTCGCTGGGAGACTACACCGGAGCACTCGAAATGTCGGAGCTCATTCTTGCCGAGGAGCCCGACCATGTCGACGCGGCCGAATGCGGAGAGAATTGCCGGACCGTGCTCGAAAACATGTACGCGGCGCGACTCGGGCCGCTGGAACGCGTGCCCGTGGTGCTCGTGCCTCGCGCCCAAATGCGGTGGCTGTCGATGGACCACCGCGCCGGCTTCGTCCTCTCTCTCATCGACGGATCGTCGTCGTTCGACATGATTCTAGACGTATCCGGGATGCCGAAGCTCGATGCCCTGCGCATCTTGCACGAGCTCGTGCAACAGAAAATCGTATCGTTTCGTTGACGCGATAGCTCCGTTCCGAGGAGCTGCCGTTAACCCGGAAACGGCGGAGCGCAAGTCATAAAATCTGGTGGCCCAAATGCGGCCGCACCGTGGCGGTTTTGCGCGTTGCGCATGCCAAAAGGGGAAGCTACACCGATAGAGAACCGAAATGGACGCGCGCCGACAACAAGCGCAGGAGCTACGTCGCCAGATAGAATGGACGCTCGCGCGCGCGGTGGACCCGAGCGACGTCCTGCCAATGCTGCACAGGTTATCGCGCGTGGCGGATGACGGGTCCGACGAGAGTGTGTTCGCACACCTGCGCCTCGCAGAGCTTCTCGTCGAGCGAGATCCGTGGCGTGCCGCTCTCTACGCGCGTCGCGTCCTGCGATACCGCCCCGCCGACGACCGCGTCTGGGCCACACTTGCCCTCTGCCAAACCCTCCTGGGAAACTACAAGTTCGCGGCGAGCGCCTATCATCAGGCCATTTCAAGCGCGCCGAAGAACCCTTGGTACGCGCACAATCTTGGACATTTGCTCGACGTGGCCCTCGGTCGAGCGGCAGACGCGATACCGTGGCTCGAGCGAGCCTACCGGAGCGCCGGCAATAGTGGCGAGCTCGCGGCCAGCTACGCGCACGCGCTCGCGCGCACGGGCCGCCTCGCCGAAGCACGCAACGTTCTGACCAAGGCGATGAAGCGCACGGCGTCGCGGGAGCACGCGGCTCTCCTCAAATGGCTAGAGCAAGGAGCGCCGGCCGACAGAGATCACCCGCTCCCCCGGCCCGCCCCCGTGCACGCAATCTCTACGTTCAGCAGCAGCGGCGATGTCTCCCCCCGGCGGGTTCGGGCGAAGCGCGACGAAGAAGCGAATGCATCGAGCCGAACGGGGGTGTTGACCGAGCTCGACGGGGTGCTCGCCCGAGGTCTCGCGAGCCTGCCGCTCGATCCGAAGCAACGGGCGCGGGCAAAGTCGCTGGCACGCGACGCGATGAATCATTTCTCGCGTCCCGTGGGCGCGCGCGGAGGGGCGGCGGTCCAGGCGGTTGCGGCTGCGATCGCGTACGCAATCGTTTACGTCGATCACGTTCCGCTCACGCAGGCGGAGGTGGCCGCCTGTTTCCGGGTCAGCGTCGCCAGCCTTCGCGGACGCTTCGGCGAGCTGCGAACGCACCTCGACCTCATGCCGGGCGATGAGAGGTACGCGACGCTCCGTCGCCGATAGCGTCCGCTGTCGCTCCTCGCGCCTTTGCCTCCGTCCGAGGCTATAGGAGGGCCAGCCATCCATGCGCAAGGCCCACTTCCTCCAGCTCCTCCTGGCCCTGGCCGTCTCCTCCGCAAACACGGCGCTCGCTCAACCGCCTCCCAAGCCCGGGGTCGGGACAGCAATGACGCCGCTACCTCCTCCGCCCGTCGTCAGCGACCCGATGCTCGCTCCCGTTCCCCCACCCAAGCGGGTTCTCTCGTCGTGGCAAGAGGCGATCACGTACTTGCGCGCGCGGTCGACCGACCTGCGCATCGCGATCGACCAGGTTCTGCAGGCCGAGTCGCAGACCCGCATCGCGCTTGCAGCCTATCTGCCGACTGTCACCGGCGCGGGCACGTACACCCACAATCTTCTCACGAACGCCCTCGTCACCAGCATTCCGGGGGCGACACCTCTCACGCAACGAGTACCGCTTCCCGATACGGTCAACGGCAACATCCAGCTCCAGCAGGCGCTCATCAGCGTTCAGGCGTTCGATCAGATCAGCATCAACGAGCTCAATACGGACGCGGCGAAACTGTCGGTCGAAGACGAGAAGCGCACTCTCGCCCTCTCGATGGCCAACCAGATCGTCGCCGTCGTCACCGCGGAACGCAGTGCCGAGATCAACCGAGTCGGGCTCAAAGTCGCCCTCGAGCAGGCGGAGATCACCAAACGCAAGCAGGCGCTGGGAGCCGCCAACGGACTCGACGTCGTGCGGGCTGATCAAAACGCGGCCAATGCGCGGGCGACCCTCGTGACCGGCGACGAATCGCTGCGCGAAGCACGCGAGGCGCTCGGTCTGACCCTCGGCATTCCGGAGGAGACCGGCGTCGCCCCCGACGTCAACGTCAACGGGCTCGCGGAGAGCACACTGAGCTCTTGTCGGGCCGTTCAGCGACTCGAGGATCGCGCCGACGTCGCGGCCTCCCGAACGAGGCTCGAAGTCGCCAAACGGAATTTGCGAAACGTCTATTTCCAGTTCCTCCCCACGCTCGGTGCCCAAAGCACCATCTATGCGACCGGGAACCCAATCGTCGGGTACCCGAATCCGACGTGGAACATCCAGGGCGTCCTCTCGGTGCCGATCTGGGACGGTGGCAACCGATACGGACTGCTGATGAGCGCCCGTGCGGCCGAAGATACGGCCGCACAACAGCTCGAAGCCCTCCGCAGACAAGCGATCATTCAAGTGGAGCAAGCGCAGCGGCAGCTGCTCGTCGCCGAGACCACGGATCGCGTGGCGCGCGAACAGCGCGACCTCGCAGCCCAGAACGACCAGATGACGCAGACCGCCTACATGGCCGGTCAGGGGACGAGCCTCGAGCTCGTCACGGCGTCCGAGGCGCACCGCCAGGCCGAGCTGAACCTCGCGCTGCAGGATTTCGGGGTCGTCAAGGCTCGAGTCCTAGCCGTACTGGCGCTCGCCACCTGCCCATGGTGAGTCGTCGAAGGGGCCGTCGAGGCTAGGCACCGGTCGGCGCCGCGGTATCCCAACCGCTCGCGAGCGCCAAGTTGCTCATCGCGATGTTGTAATCCATGAGCGCGTAGAGGTGCTGGACGCGAGCATTGCCGTAGGCTCGAAGCGGCTCCATCAGGGAGCGCTCGTCCCACGTTCCGAGGTCGATGTGGTCCTGAACAATCGAGATCCACTCCTTGGTCTCGTGCTCTGCCTTGTCCCACGTCTCGACGCGAGTCTTGGCCTCGACCGCATCGGCATACGCCTTCTCGACCTCGAACATCGCGTTGCCGAGCGCGGCCCGCTCGAGCGCGCGTGTTTCTTCGAGCTGCGCCTCGGCCTGCTGGGTCCGGGCGGCCTGTGGCAATAGGTCGAGGCTCCACTTGAGGCCAAAACCGAAGTAGTAATAAAAGTGGTTGAAAGGATCGCTCGCCCAGGCGTTCTGCTGGGGTACGGCGCTGGGCGTCGAAAGGAAATCCGCGCCGAGGCCCAGCCCGAAGTCCGGAAACAGCTTGGCCCGGTTGTACTCGACCAACCGCTTTCGTGCCACGACACCGGCGCGCGCCATGTTCACGTCGGGCCGAAGAATGCGCGCTGCTTCGAGGTACTGGACTATCGCTACGAGCGGCCTGTCGGGAAGCTTGAGAGGCTCGTCGACGATGTCGAAATTCGTCGGGACGCCGGTTATGAAGCGGAGGGCTGCCAGCGCGTAGGCCTCGTTCTTCGGCGCCTGGAGTGACTGGGCCGTGATCTCCTGGCGGAACGTCTCGAGGCGCAGGCGATCGACGTCGCCGACGTTCGGATCGCCCCGGGCGATCTTGTCCCGGATGCCCTGAATCCCCTTGTCGAGTCGGTCTTTCGCATCCTCGACTACGTACTTTGCGTCGCGTGCGAGCTGCAGACCATAGTACGCGCGCCGGACATCCATGTGCATTTGCTGGCGCAACTTTTCCATGTCCCACTCGGAGACGCGTACGTTGGCATCGGCTGCTTCGAGCGCCGTCTCGATCTTCCCGAACGTATACAGCGGCACGACGCCGCTGATTCCGAATCCGAAGAATCCTTGCAGGTTGCCCAGGCCCGTGATGTTGCGGGAAGCGAGCGTTGCCGAGCCGCTTGCGCTCTGGGGGTAGAGGACGGTCCCCTGCAATGGGGGCAGAACCCCGAAGGTCGATTGCGCCGACCACTGGAACCAGGGCGTCCACCGAGCTTCTTCGAGCTGGGCGTGGGTGTACGCTAGGCGGGCGCGCGCGGCCCACAGGGTCGGAAAGTTCCGGTCGGCCAGAGCCAGACACTCCGCGAGAGTGTGCTGATGCGGGCGAATGGTCGCGGGCGCGGGCGACGAGTCGCCCGCGGTGCTCCCGTCGCCGTCGGCTCCGGCTAGGGGCGAAGCCCCTTCGGACGACCACGGGTCCGCGGCGAGCGCAGCCGGAGTGAGTGCCGCGGACGCCGCGACGATGAGGAGCGGCAACCGCCATTTACCGAGCATGTCCAAGCGCGACGTTATAGCGCCGGGGCCGGTCGCTGGTCACCCGATGTCTTGCGGATGCCGCCGGCTCAGTCTTCCTCTTTGTGACGCTTCAACAGACGCCGGAAATTCGAGCGATCCAACCCGGCGCGCCGGGCCGCCTCGGACATGTTGCCGCTCGTGCGGCGCAAGATCTCGCCCGTATAGGTCTCGTCGAAGAGTGTGACGAGCCGTCGCTTGGCCTCCGCGTAGGGGAGCTCGGCCAAGTCCGAGAGGATAGCGCTCGCCGCAGCGCCGCCTTGCCCGGCGTCGCCCGGCGGCCGGGCGTTCGGTTGCTCCGCACCGACGGCCGATGAGGCTCCTAGTTCGCGAAACGTCCCGGACGGGCGAACGAAGGGAAGGTCGGACGCGCAAATGATGTCCTTCTGAGACAGCACCATGGCGTGCTCGATGGCGTGCTCGAGCTCCCGTACGTTCCCCGGCCATTCGTAGTCGCGAAGCGCTCGCACGGCGTCCGAGGCGAGGTGCTTGGGTTCGCGATGCATGCTCCGCCCGAACTTTTGAAGGTAATGGTTCGCGAGCAGCAGGACGTCGTTGCCCCGCTCGCGTAGCGGCGGCAGTTCGATTGCGATCACATTGAGCCGGTAGTAAAGGTCGCGTCGAAACTGTGCCGCCTGAATGCGGCTCATGAGATCGACGTTGGTGGCCGCGAGAATGCGGACGTCCACGGTGCGCGTCTCGTCGGCGCCGACGCGCTTGATCTCACCGTCCTGCAGCACTCGCAGCAGTTTCACCTGCGCGGCGAGCGGCAGGTCGCCGACTTCGTCGAGCAAGATCGTTCCACCGTCTGCCGTTTCGAATAGGCCCGCGCGCGAGCTCTGGGCTCCGGTAAATGCACCTCGTACGTGACCGAAAAGCTCCGACTCGACGAGTTCCTTCGGAATGGCCCCGCAGTTTACGGCAACGAAAGATTTCTTTGCGCGGGGACTCATCTGGTGGATTGCGCGCGCGACCAATTCTTTGCCCGTGCCGCTCTCGCCGAGAATGAGCACCGTCGACGACGTCGGAGCCACGCCGCCAATCAGGCGGAACACCTCCAGCATTCTCGGCGACGCGCCGATGATCTCCCCGAACCGCTCCTTGGAGAGGAGTACTTGTTCGAGCTCCTTCGCGCGGTCCGCGAGGCGTCTGTGCTCGGCGGCCTTGACCACGGCGTGAGCGACAGCGTCGTTCGAGTGAAACGGTTTGGTCAAAAAGTGATACGCGCCCGCTTTCATTGCGGCGACTGCAGAATCGACGTCGGCGAAGGCGGTCATCAAGATGATCTCCACGGGAATGTCCGAAGTCTTCACGCGCGAGAGCAACTCGAGACCTCCCAGCCCCGGCATCATCATGTCGACGAGCGCCACGTCGGGCGGCGTCCGCTCCATGTATTCCAACGCTGCACTCCCGTCGTCCGCCATGCCGACTCTCATTCCGCGCGTCTCCAGGACGCGTGCCACGCTGCGGCACAGCGCCGGCTCATCATCCACGATGAGAACGTGTACCGCACGGGGGTCGCCCGATGGAGGCGGAGGAGCTGCGCTCAGCGTCTTTGCTGTGCCGGGGCGTATACTGGGGGCGCTCACTTCTTCCAGGGTAAACCGTGCAAGGGCACATTTGCCACAATCAGGACTTTGCGGGCCAGAACGGAGTGGGCGCGCGACGGGACTTCTTCGAGCGCGACCCGCTCGATTCCGTCGTAGTCGGGACTTGGCAAAGCCCAGCGCTTCCGGCGCGGGAGTGCGCCTCTCGCGACTTTGACATGCATGCGCCGATGGGTCAGCACATGTACGACTTCGCCGGCAGACTGGAGATTTCGCGGGTCGAGGCCGAGGTGCGCGGCCAGAAGGTCGATATCGCCTTCCGCACTCGGCGGCTCCCACAGGCCACCTAGCATCGAGCCTGTACGGCGGCGCGCGAGCAAAACGGCGACGGACGAGGCAAGGACGATTGCGACGCGGTGGATCGGACGGGCTACGGTCCTGCCCTCGCTGCGTGGAAGCATAGGAACCATTCCGCTCGCGAGGGCTTTGCAATGATCGCGCACCGGGCACTTTCCACAACGGGGATCACGCGGCACACAGA
>JBAULD010000511.1:0-3906 GCA_049578005.1 Polyangiaceae bacterium | reverse complement strand
CCTCCGCCCCCTCCGAAGGCGCGACCCATGACGGCCGAGGAGCTGGCGAAGCACCGCGTCGACCAGCTCGCCCGCGCCGAGGCCTGGACGCGCGAGAACGGGGTCCAGTTTGAGGGCACTTAGGACTAGAGCAGCAAAGTTCTCCAGCCCCGAGCGGCTGTAGTACAAGAGAAACCCATGGCGCTCACAATCGCGGTTTCGAGCCTCAAAGGGGGGGTCGGCAAGAGCACGATCGCCCTAAACCTCGCTGCGTGCCTGCATCGCGCCGGGCACCGCGCGATCGTCATCGACACGGACCCCCAAGGCACGTGCCGCATGTGGGCCGCCAAGGCGGCCGAGGTCGAGTGCGAAGGCCCGCCAGTCGTCGCGATGGACGGGAAGACCCTCCGGCGCGACCTTGAACGGGTTTCCAAAGGCTTCGACCTCGCGGTTATCGACTGCCCGCCGCGCATGGGGGCGGAGACGCGGGCCGCGATGCTCGCGTCCGACCTGGTGATCATGCCCGTAATACCCGGAGCCGCGGACGTGTGGGCACTCCAGGAAACGATCGCCGTGCTCGACGAGGCAAAGCAGTACCGCGACGAGCTCCGCGCCGTGATCGTGCTGAACCGCGCCGATCGGACCACCCTCGCCAAGCTCGCCCTCGAAGCGCTCGGAGAGCTCGACGTGCGTGTGCTCGACGAAGTGATCAAGAACCGCGTCGCCTACGGCGAGGCCACGCTCGCCGGGCTCGGTGTCGTGGACTATGCGCCAGAGAGCGACGCGGCGCTCGAGGTAAGGCGATTTGCAAAGGCGGTCCTGGCCGCCGTGAGGAGAGCTGCATGACGGTGGACAAGGGAAAGAAGCTCGCCGGGGGTTTCTCGCTGCCCAAGGCTCCAGCACGGACGCCGGTGAAGGATCAGGAGGTGGCGAGGTTTGTGAAAGCTGAGCGCAAGCCGTCGCGCGCCTCTAGATTGCGTCGGGACGTGGGTGGCGAAAGGCTAGCGATCTACCTTCCCCCCGACGTTTCCGAGGAGCTTCGCGTGCGATGCGCGCGAGAGAGGCGCTCCATCAGCGACGCCGTGACGGAAGCCGTTCGCTTATGGCTGAAGTCCTAAAGTCATATAGACCCGTAGCGCTATAGGTACGAATGGCAACGGCGCGCGCCCCTTTCGCTCCACAGACGGTGTTCGACTACGATCGGACCGTCGTGGCGTTCCACGGAACGCGGAAGACGACCGCGGCGAGGCTCGTCGAGGGCGAGCCCTTCGGCGCGAGTACGAACGATGACGACTGGCTCGGGCATGGGATCTACTTCTGGGAGTACGCGCCACAGCGCGCATGGGAGTGGGCGCGGCAGCGCTACGACGAGGACTCGGCGGCCGTTGTCGGGGCGCTCGTACGCCTTGGGCGCTGCCTCGACCTTCTCGATCCGAGCAACGCGCAGCTCCTCCGAGCGTCGCAAAACGACCTGGCTGAGTCGCTCGAGCGGGAAGGGGAGAAGCTGCCTCGCAACGTGCTGAGCAACAAGTACCTCGACTGCGCCGTGTTCAACTGGCTCTACGAGGGGCTTGCCGAGCAGGGCTACCAGGTAGAGACCTCCCGAGCCGTCTTCGTGCCGCTCAAAAAGGGCGGCCTGCCGCGGATGTGGTCGCACAGCGGGGTTTTCGAGGGCGCGCACATCCAGCTCTGTTTGCGCGAGCCAAGAAACATCCTTGCGGTATGGTCTGTGAGGAAGGACGGACGGTATGGCAAAGACGCGCCCTAGCACCGCAGAGCAGCCGCGACCCGTAGAGTGGTCGGCGGATGCGCTCGTCGAAGCCGTGCGAAGCGGGACGCGCGAGCAGAAGAGCGCGCGTCTTCGTCGCATCGGGATCCTCACTTCCGATGGGACGCTCGCGCCGAAGTACAAGAACTGGGGCTCGAAGGTCTCCCGCACCCCCGAGTCGTGATCCGGAGGCCTGTAGTCCTATAGGGCTAGAGGCCTGCGGGTTTCTAGTAACCCCTTCAGGCTCGCGCGCGCCGCGTAATCATCACCGCCTGCGCGCTGCTCGTGGGAGGGTCAATGGAGTGCTGGGGATTGAACTCCGACGGCCAGCTTGGGGACGGCACAACAGGTCTTTCGTTCACGCCAGTCATGGTCCAGTAGCGGGTGGTCGAGGTCTGTCCCCGGCGACGTGTTCGAGGTGCGGCGCAATGAACGGCAACGATTTCGCCAAGCTCGGGGTTGGACATGCGCCGTCGCCCGCAGGGCGCGGCCCCTTGGTTGCCCGCCGGAGCGAACGTGCATGCGACCGTTCTTCGAGCGACCTGACCGTGCGAGCCCCTACACGTTTCCGAAGGAGCTTCGCGAGCGATGCGCGTGGGAGATGCTCCATCAGCGACGCCGAGACGGAAGCCGTCACCGCAGAGCAGCCGCGTCCGCGCCGTGCGAACATCGATGCGGCGACACACCCCCAAACGCGCGCGAGTCCGATTTGAGCGATTTTTGGATGACCGACGACAGCGCCCTCAGATGTCTTCGGTATCGGGTCGAATCCTGAATGCCGAACGTTCCGGCTCGCGTCGCGAAGACGTTCCCGAAGTGCTGCCGGTAGCGACGGCCTTCGGTGCACCGCCGGCCACGAGGCGCACCGCCGGCTCGTTCGCCACGGCGTGATGACGTTCGTTCGAGGCGCGCGCCGCGATGGCGCGCGGCACAGTCGCTGACGAGTCGCTGCTGAGGGCGGCGCGTCGTTGGTTGCTTTGCGGCCTGGGTGTCTTGCGGTTGGTACCCGCCTGGATGCGTCGCAGGTACGTTCGAAGCGCGGCGGAACTGACCGCGAGGCCACCGTCGGAGAGCCACGCTGCGATATCATCCCAGCGGTATCCCTTGTCGCGCATGGTGTCGATCGCCGGCGCCAGCAGGGTGATGGCTTTCTGCTTGCTGACATGGGTGGGTACGTACGGCGGTACTTGGTCGATGAGCTGCTGCAGCTTGGCAATCTCGTCGACAGAAACGGTCTTCTTCTGCGTGTTGCCCATGAACTCCTACCGATTCAAGACGTGGTGTTGACTGCGATGTGCGCGCGAGCGCATGCGGCGCCAAACCACGAAACACAGCGCGAGACGTTCGAGTGCCGAGAGAGGCGCACGACGCTCGTCGCGGATGCTTGCGACGTCCGAGCGCGCGTCGAACGTCGTCGATACTGAACAGCTAAGCACTGAACGGCGGGACGTCAACCGCTGCGCCGGACGAATTCCGGAGCGGGCGCCCACCTCGTTCGATCGCCCGCGCGCATCGTCATCTCGCGCGCGCCTTCAGGTGCGTACCGTCGCAACGTCGCCGAGATGTTTCGCGCGGCGCCTGCGGTGTAGAAGCGGAACGTATCCGCGAGACGTTCTTCGAGGCGTCTTCCATTTGAACCACCACCTGTCTCGCAGTTGTCTTCGAGCGAGTCGCGTACGCCGTTCGTGAGCGTGGCGTCGATGACGAGATGGGCGACAGCTCGGGGTTCACCTGGCGCACGGTCGTGGAGGCGTGCGAGCACTGTGTCCCTTGCCCATGACGCTACGCCGCACGCGACATCGTGCGAACGCAACCGGGAGCGCATCCCGCGCTGTTAACGTCTCGCATCACGGGCAATGGCCGTGATACCTGCGCCGCAGTTCCCATCGGAGTGTCGTCGGTATTGACTCCGGTATCGACTGGGGTGTTGCAAGCATATCCACGAGTCATCTCCGGGGGCATGGTCGAAGCGTTGCTCGCATCATCTACCGAGCCGTCCATGCGCCGTGAATAGCGGCGATGACTCGATGTCGCGGGAATGTCGCAAAAGAGGTGAAGTCCCCGGAGCGAAGCGGAGGGCAAGATAAAGAGGGGCCACCTCAATTGGCTTAAAGCGCGAATTACAACTGGATTTTCGGTGGCTGGCCATTAGGCTTTAT
>JBAULD010000510.1:0-4702 GCA_049578005.1 Polyangiaceae bacterium | reverse complement strand
GCTCTTCTGGATGGGCCGTCGCGCGACGCGCTGTTGGACCTTCTCATGCGTGACGTGGCAGCGTTTGCAAACGAACCCGCGCTCCAACTTCGATATCGGAAGGGCGGTGACGGATTGGAAGCGCGCGACCTGAAACCCCCGCCCGAAGAATTCGTGAAGTACCTGAAGGCCATAGTGACGTCGGGGACCACGGCGAGTTTGGCCCTAGCGGCGGCGTTCGCCACCGACGTTGCCGTCGACAACAACGGAAACACGAAGCCCACGGCATTACACTTCACGGCGGGACAGCAGGAGTTTCTGCGGATGGCGGACGAACTCAGGAAGGGCGTCACGCACGACGATCTGGCCGAAGCTCTATTCGGGCCCTGGCGGTACGCACGCCCCCTGCCGGTGCTTCAATGGGACAACAGGCAATCGCGCGACTACGCCCTCCGTGCGGGTGATCCCTCGAAAGAGAAGAAGTTGGGGGTGCCGGGCGCCGACTGGCTTGCTTTCCGCGGACTCTCGTTCGTGCGCGTGGCCCCGAGGGGCACCTCCATCGAGACAGCGGGGTGCCGCGGCGGATGGAAGACCGGGTTCTTTCGATGGCCGATTTGGACGGTGCCCTTGACGCGCTCAGTGGTGTCGTCCCTTCTGACCTCAAGGGAGGTCTTTGAGGCGGACCCTCGTGTGATGCGACTGCGCGGGGTGCAGGTCGTCTTCGAGTCGGCGATTCAGCGCACAGACCAGGGAGGATACGGGAGCTTCTCCCCTGCAAGTGTTGCCCGACGCGCCGATACTTGAACTACATGTTCGGCAGCCACCGCCCGGGGGGGCGCCGGCGCCAGCCGCATAGTGTAAGTTGGTGGCCGTCGTGCCCACAGTCTTTCGAGTCGGCCCCTATCGCTTCTTCTTCTTCAGCAACGAGGGCTTTGAGCCGCCTCACGTCCACGTGAGGTAGCTGACGGCTATGCAAAACTCTGGGTCGAGCCGGTTGCCTTCGCCGAAGCCCACCGGCTGAACGCCAAACAGATGCGTGAAATTCGTCAGATACTTCGAGATCGGCGCGCCGAGATCCTGGAGGCATGGAATGAGCACTTCGGCCATCAAGAGTGAGCCCACGGGCGTCGAGGCCACGATCGACGAACTCGCGCTACGCGTACGCTTGAGCGACGGCCGAGAGATCACCGTACCGCTAGCCTGGTTTCCGCGCTTGGCGGAGGCGTCGCGTGAGGCACGCGAACATTGGCGGTGGATTGGCGGCGGGATTGGGATCCACTGGCCCGATCTCGACGAGGATCTCTCGATCCGAGGGCTGCTGTTCGGGCGCTGAGGCTTCGCTCGACGGCGCTGGGGGGTGCGATCTGGGACTCTTCGTTCCGTCGTGACTTTCCGGCAGAGTGCAGCAAGTACGCCGCTGGGTTACCATTTCATCATGCAGGCCGCGCGCTCTCTTCCGTTGCACATCGACGACCAAGGTCCGAGGCCTGTCGTGGCGGGGACCCGCATCAAGGTCAGTCAAATCGCGTCGGAGTACGACCATCTCGGGATGACCCCCGACCAGATTGTCGAAGCGCACCCGCACTTGAGCCTGGGGGACATTCATGCGGCCCTCGCCTACTACTACGACCATCGCGACAAGATTCAGGCTGAGTGGATTGAGGCCCAGACCCTGATCGATGCGCTTCGGCGAAAGTATCCAGCCGGCACGCCCGACGGTCGCTCCGACGTCTAGGTGCTCTTGTGGCTCTTCGTCTCTACGCGGACGAATGCGTCGACGCTCGAATCGTAGCGGGTTTGCGCCGGCGGGGCGTCGACGTCGCGTCGGCCAGCGACGAAGGGCTCCTCCGGGCGCCTGATGCTCGACAAATGGAGCACGCGGTCGCCCTTGGACGGGTCATCGTCACCGCCGACCACGACTTTCTGGCACTTGCCGACGACGTCGTCGCCCGGGGCGGCCGCTTCCCAGGAGTCTTGTTCATCCTTCCGTACACGATGGTCGGAGACGCCGTGCGCGCGATTACGCTCGTTGCACTCGCCCGTGAGCCGCGGGAACTCGCCAACAGAATCGAGTGGATCAAGTAGGGCGCCCCGTGAACAACCGCCCAGCCCCGTCCATCGCGACCACCGATTCGACGACGAGGTAGGTGCAATCTGCGCATCGGAGGCCCCGATGCCCAACGATCCGCTGCACTCGAACCCGGATTCACCCGCCGAAGCGCTCCGCGCCAAGCCCCTTCCGCGGCGCTTGCCGCTCGCGAGTTCGCCGCCCGATCTCGTTCCGGCGCGCATGATTAACGAGGCGCTCTATTGCGAGCGCCTTCTCTACCTGGAGTGGGCTCAAGGCGAGTTCGCCGACAATGCGTTCACCGTCGAAGGACGGGTCGCGCACAAGCGCGCCGACCAGCCCGGAGGCAACCTTCCGCCGCCGCCGCCGGCTGAACCGCTCCCGAGCGATGAATCGTCTGCCGAGGAGACGTCCGCCGAGCAGGCGCCTTACCAGGCGCGGACGGTTTGGCTGTCCTCCGAGCGACTCGGGATCACCGCGAAGATCGATGTCGTCGAAGGGGATGCGGACGGTTGCGTCGTGCCCATCGAATACAAGCGCGGCAAGGCGCCCGACCTCCCCGAAGGTGCCTATCTGCCAGAGCGAGCGCAGTTATGCGCTCAGGTGTTGCTCCTCCGCGATCACGGTTACCGGTGCGATGAAGCCGCCATCTACTTCGCAGGGTCTCGGCAGCGGGTCGCCATCGTCATCGATGACGCCCTGATGGCGACGACCCTCGCGACGGTCGCGCGCGCGAAGGAGGTCACGGTGCGCGTGGATCCGCCGCCGCCGCTCGTGGACAGTCCCAAGTGCAACGGCTGCTCCCTCGTGGGGATATGCCTGCCCGACGAGGTCAACCTTCTCCGTCGCATGGAGCAAAAGGCCTCACACGCGCCGCCCGCAGCGGCGCTGGAACCACTGGCTTCGACCGACGACTTCACGGAGGATGTCTCCCCGCGCCCGCCGCTTCGCCGGCTACAGCCGGCAAGCGACGACAAGGTCCCGCTCTATGTGCAGGATCAAGGAGCCCGCATCACCCTGGATGGCGACTGCCTGGTCGTGCAGGGGCGCAAGACACCACGCACCGAGGCGCGCCTCCCCAATACCTCTCACGTCGCCCTCTACGGCAATGTCCAGATCACGGCCCAGGCCCTTCGGGCGCTTCTCGAACGCAACGTGCCCGTCTCGTTTCTCAGTTACGGCGGTTGGTACTACGGCCGTGCGACAGGCTTCGACTCGAAGAACGTCGAGCTCCGCCTCGCGCAGCACCGCGCCGCCACCGATCCCGAGTTTTGCTTGCGCGTCGCGCGCGGGCTCGTCGCCTCCAAGGCTCGCAACTGCCGCACACTCCTGCGCCGGAACCACGCCGCGCCGCCCCTCGTGGTCTTGTCCGAGCTGGAGCAGCTCGCGCGCAAGGCGGAGGGGACCGAGAGCCTGGAGGCGCTCCTCGGCATCGAGGGCACGGCCGCGCGAAGTTACTTCGGGGCGTTCGCGGGCATGCTCAAGGGCGACGCCGCGCTGAGCGGCGCATTCGATCTCGACGGGCGTAACCGCCGTCCGCCGAAAGACCCCATCAACGCCCTTCTGTCGTTCGTCTATTCGCTCCTCGCGAAGGACTTCGCGCTCGCCCTTTCCGCGACGGGTCTCGACCCACTGCTCGGCTTCTATCATCAGCCGCGCTTTGGTCGACCGGCCCTCGCGCTGGACTTGATGGAGGAGTTCAGGCCGCTCGTCGCCGACTCCGTCGTCATCGGCGCCTTGAACGGGGGCAGCTTCGGCGCCGAAGATTTCATCATGCACCCTTCGGGCGTCGCGATGCGGCCTGCCGCGCGCAGGCGCCTTCTTCTTGCCTACGAGCGACGAATGGAGCAGCTCATCGCTCATCCCGTGTTCGGATACCGAATCAGCTATCGCCGCGTTCTCGAGGTGCAAGCCCGGCTGCTCGGGCGTTGCCTGCTGGGCGAGATTGGTGAGTATCCCGCGTTCCGAACGCGATGAGCGATTGCAGCGATGCGACAGACTTACATTGTGACGTACGACATCAGCGACCCGAAGCGGCTGCGCAAGGTCTTCAAGACGATGAAGGGCTATGGGGAGCATTTGCAGCTCTCGGTCTTTCGATGCGAGCTGAACCACCGCGAGCTCGTGGAGCTGCGCGCGCGCCTCGGTGCGATCATCCACTACGAGCGAGACCAGGTCCTGTTCGTCGACGTCGGCCCCGAGGATGGTCGGGGGAACACGTCGATTTCTGGGCTTGGGCGAGCGTATTGTGGGCCGAGTCGGCGAGCGGTCGTCGTATAGTAAGGCGTTCGCCGCGAGCGCTCACGCGCCACGTCGATGTCCGCTGGTGCTCGCAGGCGGCTAGATCCTTGATAGTCCGGTGATATTTCGTCCGGTCGTGAGTCTCCGACGACCGACAACGTGTGTCGGCGCAGGGAAACCGCGTTGCGCTCGCAAACCGCGCTGCATATCGTTGGAATTGCTACCGGTTCTCGGAGACCCCCTTCCGCCGCAGCGATGCGGCGGCCCCGTTGAAGCCCGATCTCGTTCGGCGGCACTTGGGCCAGAACCTGAAGAACCTTCCGCCGCAGCGATGCGGCGGCCCCGTTGAAGCGGACGTAGACGCGTCGAGATGCACAGCCGTGATCCCGTCCTTCCGCCGCAGCGATGCGGCGG
>JBAULD010000509.1:0-8171 GCA_049578005.1 Polyangiaceae bacterium | reverse complement strand
GCGCGGTACCGTGGCCCGCGGCCTGGGTCCACCACGCGCACGTGGGCTTCGAGAAGAGAGGGGAGATCACCGCCCGAGCGCGACTTCACTTCCTCGACAACTGGGCGCAGGACGATCGCGTCCAGCTCCCGTACGACAACCCGGCGACGCGCCAGCTGAACGAGACCATCGTCGCGGACGGACGCATTCGTACCTACGGCCTCGACGCCAGCCTCGCGTCGCCCATTTGGGGATACCTTGGCGCCGCCGTGTCGTACGTAGACGCGAAGAACGCCTACCCGATCAAAGGAACGGTCACCTTCGGCGGCGACGGAGAATCGCTGACGAATCGATGGTTCGGGGTCACTTCTCAGGGGACCGGTCAGCTCCTGGTGGCCGGCGTCAACTACACGACCAGCATCGGGAGAATCGTGAGCTACCCGGTTCCGTTCACAAGCGAGGGGCCCGACCTGACGCTCAACGCCGGGTTCGAAATCGCAAAGAGCTGGTCGAACTTCGCCTCGTTCGACGGGCGCGTGCGCCACAAGTACGGCGCCGACCTCCTCTACACGTTCCTGCCGTTCATGGGCGTCGGAGTTCGCGTCGACCGCGTCGTGCCGAACTCCAACGATTCGGAGGAGACGTTTCACGTCATCGCCACGCGCTTGGTCTTCAAGACCAACTGGACGAGCCGCGAGACGATCTCGCTCCTCTACGGGAAATGGTTCTACGGAGCTCATACCCATCCCGAAGCGAGTTCGGTCACGCCCGGCGACAGGCTCGACGACCAGCTGTTCGCCCTCAACGCTCAAATCTGGTGGTGAGCCCGACCATGGCGCTCAGCAAGGCGGAGTCGATCGCGATGCACTCGCTCAGACGTACGAGGATCGGCCGCGCGGGACCGCGGACTGCGACTGGACTGCTGGCGTTGCTCGCGGTCCTCGCGCTCCCGCGGATCGCAGGCGCCGACGACAAGGACAAGCAGTCGGGCGTTCCCGACGCCCTCAGCCTCGACCCGTCGACGCCTCAGGTGGCCGCGCTGCCGGGCGGCGTGACGCCCGCGTTCGGACAGAAGGCGTTCGGGGACAACGAGTGGCGTTTCGACTACCACGGCTTGCTGACGGCCCCGCTGAACGCCGGAATCAACGCCCGTCAGGCGCAGCCGGGGCAAACGGCTCCAGTCGTGCAACCCGGACAGAGCTCGACCGTCTTGCACGCGCCGCCCGTCGTGCCCGACGATCTCGAGACGTTTTCCCATACGGGCGTGGTCCCGACGACCTACGCGCAGCTCAACCTCTCCGAGGGCAACGGCATCGTATCGGCGAACTTGAGCATCCTCGCCCAGCAGGCCAACGTGTCCGAGTCGTTTCTCGAACCGGCGTCGCAGCTCGGAATCAGCGACGCGTTCTTGAGTATTCTTCCCGACGTCGGACCGAACGTGCGCCTTCGCATGATCGTCGGCGCGTTCACGAGCCGGTACGGCGCGACCGGCGAGTACGACGAGGGGCGCTACGGCACGCCCCTCATCGCGCGCATCAACGGTTCGGGGGAACAAGTCAGCGCACGGGTGCGGGTCAACCGCGACTTCACCGTCCTTCTCGAGCAGGGAATCCAGGGCCAGACGAACAAGGCGGGTTCGAACATCACGCCCGACGTGTGGAACGATTTCGCGAACCCCGCAGAGGGCACGACCTTCGTCAACCACTTGCACGCGGGGCTCGGTTATCGATCGCTCGCGACCCTCGGAGCTCACTTCATCAGCGCGTGGAGCCAGGACGACCGTGCGACCGGCACGCTCGCGCCCGACGGGAACATCACGATTCTGGCGAGCGATCTCCGGGTCTCGATGCGCCGGTACGGTCATTTTTATGCGGCGGTTTCGCACACGGAAGCGACGCACGCGTACACCGTCAGTCGCATCATCGCCGTGCTCAATACCCCCGGGGGCCCTGGCCTCGCGAACGACTATTTCGGTGCGTCGGGCGACGCCACCGGGTCGCTGACGACCGTCGGCGGCCAGTACGACCTCAGCCTAGGCCGGCTCGTGAGCTTCCCCGTGCCCTTCACACCGGACGGACCGGACCTCGTCTTGAGCGCGTTCGGGATGATGACCCACGTCACGAGCAACGCGCCGCTTCAGGGCGGGGTCTACGGCAACGGGGTGACCAAGGCGAAGGGCGGTGTCGAAGCGACCTACAGCGTGCTCCCGTGGCTCGCGTTCTCGGCACGGTTCGATCAGGTCAGCCCGAACGTGGACGACGCGCGGTATTCATTCGCGGTCCTCTCGCCCCGAATCATCCTTCGCACGGGATGGTCGGCGACCGATCAGGTCGTCCTCCAGTACTCTCACTGGGTGGACGGTTCGCTGGCGACCGTTCGGACCGGGGCGCCGCCCGTGGACAACGTGCGCGTTATCCCGGATTCGGACATGGTCTCGCTCGCCGCGAGCATGTGGTGGTGAGCTTTCGGAAGGACTGGGATCGAATGGGCATCACGAACATCGCCACGCTCGCAGGACGGTGCGGTTCGGGGCTCCTCGCTGCGGGCTTGGCCGTGGCGGCGAGCTGCGTCGACACGTCGGGCTCTCGGAACGACTTCGCGTCGGCGGGCGACGACTCGGCGGCGCCCGATAGCGGCGACGCGACCGCGCCGCAAGGCGGCTCTTCGAGCGGAGGGAGCCCACTGGAGAGCGGAGCCGAGGCCGAGACCGGTCCCGCCGCGCCCGACCTGTGCGGCTTTCCGGCGACCGACGCCTCCGCCAGCGGGGTTCTCTACAGCGGGTTTCCGATGGGCACGGCGATGGGGTGCGCGTCGAACATCCCCATGCCCCGCAACGGGTCGTGGTTTTCGTATCACGACAGTTCGGACGACGGCGGCTCGCTGGTCCTGTCGGCGATGGCCGAACGAGGCGGTTGCGGAGGGATGAGCCTCTGCGCGTTTCACGCGAAGGGTCCGACGAACGGTGCGGGTTTCCCGGGTTACGGCGCCGGTGTGGGGTTCGATCTGAACGACAACGCCGCGAGCCCTCCTGTCGCGATGGCCTACGACGCCACCGGGGCCGGCTACACGGGCATCCAGTTTTGGGCGAAGGGAACGATCACGGGAACGCGGGGCCCCGGCTACTCTTCCTCACCGCAGACGATCCACCTCAAGCTCGTCACGACCACCGACCGGCAGGGGGACGACTACGGATTCTATTGCCAGATGATCGATCCGATGACGTGGACGAGCTGCAAAGTCACCTTTTCCGCGTTGACGCGGGACGGCTACGGGATGCCGCCGCCGGCGATGGATATGTTCGACCCCCAGAACCTTCAGAAGGTGCAGTTCGAATTCTCGACGTACTCGACCGGTGCGGTCAGCATGGATGTGTGGATCGACGAAGTCTCCTTCTTTTGAGCGACGCGTCCCGGCGAGATCCGGACGGAGAAAGAAATGGTTCGACGTCACAACGTTTCCGGTCTCGTGCTCCTCGCCGGCGTGTCCGGGGCGAGCTGCGTCGACTCTTCACGCATGGCCACGTGCCCCACCGCCGCCGGGGATCCGGGCGCCGTCGCCTTGAAGTCCTGCGCTGGGGGGACCAAGCCCTCCGATGATGGAGTCATCGATGACTTCGAGGACGGCGACAATCAGCTCAGCAAAGTGGGTGGGCGCGACGGTTACTGGTTTACCAGTCACGACGACAAGGGTTCGACCATCGGGCCCAACCCGCTGAAGATGGAAGACGGCGGCGCGGGGTCGAGCAAGGCGATGCACGTCACCGGCCAGACTTCGGGCGACAACGGTGCATGGGGAGCGCTCTGGGGCGCGAACTTTCTGTCGCAGGGCCTCTACGACGCCTCGAAGTACGCGGGCATTTCGTTCCACGCGAAGGTGGGCAGCAGCTCCACGCGAAAAGTGCGATTCAAAGTCGGCGACGTGAACACGCACCCGGACGGGGGCGTGTGCAAGTCGTGCTGGAACCACTTCGGCAAGGACATGGTCCTGACGACCGACTGGAAGGAATACAAGGTCACGTTTGCCGAGATGAAGCAGGAGGGCGGCTGGGGCGAGCCTCACCCGTCGGTCACTCCGGCTCAGCTGATGTCGATCAACTGGTCGATCGGGCCCGGGCAAACGTTCGACGTCTGGGTCGACGATATCCAGTTCTTCGAGTGCAACTGAGCGGGGGAGAGAACCCGTAGGATCGCCAAGGACGCCAGGGTCAGAGAGAACTCTCGTCTGATCCCCCGGCGTAGCCTGCGCCCTTTGCGGTTCATCCCGCCGTCGGGCCCGGGCCGTGGAAGAGCCCCTCCACGTACGTCTCGTTGTGAACGAGGCTCGCCCCCGTTTCCCCCTTCTCGAAGAAGTGGAGCCGGTTCGGATCGAAGTGGACCGCGATCTCCGCGCCGACCGCGAGCCCGTAAAAAGCAGTGATGGACGCGACGATTTGCGGATGCCGGCCGGTGGCCAAGTGGACGTGCATCGTGTCGCCGAGCGGCTGAACCAGCCGGATTGTCATCGAAAGCGCGCTGTCTTTCGTCTCGAAGCGAGCGCGCGGGGCGTCGCTGAGCGCCTCGGGGCGCACGCCGAGGACGACCTCCGTTCCGGCCCGGCTGCGGAGCTCGCGCGAAGCCCAGTCGGGCACCGGAAGCTTGCCGGTTCCTTCGTCGAAGTAGAGGCGACCGTTCTCTTCGACCAGACGCCCATCGAAGAAGTTCATCGGAGGGTTACCGAGGAAGCCCGCGACGAAGCGATTGCACGGCCGGTGGTAGATCTCGAGCGCCCTCGCGCACTGCTGGATGACGCCGTCCTTCATCACGACGACCCGATCGCCCAGCGTGATGGCTTCCTCTTGGTCGTGCGTCACGTATACGGTCGTGCTGCCGAGCTCGAGATGGAGCCGCTTGATTTCGGAACGCATCTCCACGCGGAGCTTGGCATCGAGGTTCGAGAGCGGTTCGTCGAAGAGAAAGCACTTGGGATCGCGGACGATGGCGCGCCCGAGGGCGACGCGCTGCCGCTGGCCGCCGGACAGCTGCTTGGGTTTGCGGTCGAGGAGGTGCGCGATGCCGAGGACATCGGCCGCCCTCTTCACTCGGGCGGCGATGACAGGCTTCGGCGTCTTGCGCATCGCGAGCCCGAACGCCATGTTCTCGTAGGACGTCATGTGCGGGTAGAGGGCGTAGCTCTGGAAGACCATGGCGATGTCGCGGTCTTTCGGAGGGACGTCGTTGACGACGCGACCGCCGATCGAGATCGTGCCGCTCGAGGCGAGCTCCAGGCCCGCGATCATGCGAAGGGTCGTCGACTTGCCGCAGCCGGAAGGACCGACGAGGACGATGAACTCCCGATCGTCTATTTTCAAATTGAAGTCGTCGACGGCTTTCACGCCGTTCGGATAGAACTTATCGACGTGCAGGAGTTCCACGTTCGCCATCTTGGTCACTCACCGCTGCGATAGGAGGGTGTCCGGCATCGAGGAGCGTCGGGCGCTCACGGGGAATCGCGGTAAAAGCTCACTTCGTCGATCCAGTAGTCGATCCAGCCCGCCGTCCACGTGAACCGCACCACGGAGACCGCGTGCAGGTCGAGCAGCTCGGACTTCTTGGCGAACCCCTGCTGCCGGAGGTCGGTGAAGCGCACCTTGAAGAACTGCCAGTCGGTGCCGAGTGTGACCATCTTCATCCAGTGGTCGCCGCACAGCTCCGTCGGGTTCGCCGGAGGGGGATCGGTGGCCGGATCGAAGCAGAAGCTGGCCCCGTAGCCATCGGCGCGGGTGTGCGGGGTGCACGGTCGATTGAAGAACGCCGGATCGCCGAGCGCGGAGGTGCCGTTCGGTAGGGTCACGGTGCCGCCGTCCGGGAAGTGGAAGACGTCGTTCGGATACGCGGCGTACGGTTGATTGCACTCGTTCTGATAAGGAGCTGCGTCGGGAGACAGAGGAGAGCCGCTGCAATAGAAGGTCGTGCCTTGTCCGTTGATGGCTTGGAAAGCGAGGCCGCCGCCGTCGGCCGCTAACGCCCCCGCGCAGTAGTACCCAGGCTGGTCGGGGCCGCAGACCGAGCTGTTGATGTTGAACGCGCCCGGGTCCGCGAACTCGCACTGCGTGAGGTCGGCGCACGAGCATTCTTTGACGCGCTCGCAATGCCGCGGCGCGGTCGGGTCGTTGCGGTACGTAAGATAGCTGATGTCGTCGTCGGTGAACCGATCGCCGATGGTCACGCCGATGCCCGCTTGGCCGTTGGGGCCGCGGCGGCCCCAGAAGCTGATGCCGTCGAACTCACTCACGTCGAGTGCGCCCACGCGAACGGCATATTCTTCGGTGGCAGGGGGACAGAGCTCGGGATGCGGCGGGGGACCGCCGTTCGGTTGGGGCCCGCACAAGCCCTTTTGCGCGTCTCCCAGACCGTCGCTGTTGTTGAGCTTCTGCATCGGAATACCCATCCCGCCGCCCCACGCGCGAAACGCCGAGGGCTTGGATTCAGAAGGGACAGGGAGGCAACCCCCGGATGTATCGATGTCCGGGAGGTACCCGCCGACGACGTGAAGCACGGCGTTTCCAGCGCCGCAGTAGCCGTCTATCTGCGTCTTCGGCACGTATCCCGCGACCATCGCGAGGAGGTTGGGCGCGCTTCCGTAGACGTTCATCGCGACCGCCGTGCCGTCCGTGTAGACATAGAAATCTTGGGCGGAAAAATCGCCCATCGAATCCGGGTCGTCGAACGTCACAATCGGAAGCTTGGTGATTCCCCGGGTGCTCACGCTGCAATCGGCTTGCGCGGATCCGGGGTCGGGGACGCACGTGCCCAGGCAGGGAAGGCCGGCGGTCGACGCGTCGCGGCTCTCGACGACCACGTTGCCTCCTGGCATCACGCCGAAGGCCTCGCACCCAAGAAAGGCGGCGCCCGCGACCGCGATACCGATCGCTGCGCGTCGCACGCTCCGGCGAAGGGTCGCGAACCGGACGGCCTCGAGCCCGCTATCCATGTCTTTTCGGCGCGCCCTTCGCACGTACGGCCCCGTTCTGGTACCGCGGGAGGCGAGGCGGGGTCAAGAGCGGTCCGAGGAGGTCGGGGACCTCCAGTCGCCGCAGACTAGGGCGCCCGCGGGAGCGGCGGCTCGCGGGTTCCCTGATAGAGTCGCGTCCAGCACGGTGAGAGTCAGGTACACACTCGCGTGGGTCGCGCTCGTCGGGATGCAGTCGGTCTCGGCAAGCGCTGCGGACGCCGTGGTTCGACCCAATCAGGTCCACCAGCGGATCACGGGTTTCGGGGCCTCCTCGGCCTGGACCGCGGGCGACATCAGCGACGGGGACGCCGACTTGCTGTTCACGACCGACAGCGGCGTGGGGTTCACTCTCCTGCGCGTCCGCATTCCGCCGGGAGGGTGCTCGCCGCCCGTAGAATCCTGTGAAGTCGCGACCGCGCTCAAAGCTCAGGCGCGAGGCGCCAGCGTGTGGGCCGCGCCCTGGTCGCCGCCGGCCCTTTGGAAGTCGAACGGAAGCGTAGACAACGGTGGGAAGCTGCTTGCGGCGCACGCCGACGATTGGGCAAATTCGCTGGCTGCGTACGTCCAGTGGATGCAAGGGCAGGGGGTCTCTATCAGTCGGCTGTCCGCGCAAAACGAGCCGACCACCGTCGTGTCCTACGAATCGTGCGTCTATACGCCTGCCACCCTCGCCGATTTCATCGGCAACCACCTCGCGCCCGCCTTTGCGGCCGCCAAGCTCCCGACGACTCTCCTCGGACCGGAGACGCAAGACTGGTCGGACTTGCCGTCGTTCGGCGACGCGATTCTCGGCAATTCCGCGGCCGCAGCGGCCCTGAGCGCCGTCGCGACGCATTCGTACGGGAAGGCCCCTCCGGCGGCCTATGCGCCTGCCGTGCAAGCGATGAAAGAGCTTTGGCAGACGGAAGTGTACGACCCGTCGACGACCCCCGATCCCGGAATCGGGAGCGGACTGCGGGTGGCGGTGATGATGCAGCAAGCGCTGGTCGACGCGAACGTGAACGCCTGGCACTACTGGTGGATTCGCCCCGGGGCCGCGGGCAACGGCGCTCTCTGGGACAGCGTGACGAACGCCCCGACCAAGCGTCTCTACGCGATGGGAAATTACAGCCGCTTCGTTCGTCCAGGGTTCGTGCGCGTCGACACCTCTGCGACAGGGCCGACCCCGGGCGTGACGTTCAGCGCCTACGTCGATCCCCAGT
>JBAULD010000508.1:0-1718 GCA_049578005.1 Polyangiaceae bacterium | reverse complement strand
CGGCGGACACGGACGTCGTGGCTCCGATGTTCTTCAAGTTGTGGCCCAACGGGACCCTTGCCGAGCATCGCGAGGAGGCGGGTCTGATTCTCGCCGGGACGCCGCCAAGCGCCCTGCCGCTGGTGGTCTTTGTCGCCGAATCGGATGGCACACTGATCGGGTTCATCGAGGTCGGGCTTCGCTCCCACGCCGACGGTTGCGATCCGCGCAAGCCCGTCGGCTTCATTGAGGGGTGGTACGTGGAGCTGGAGCATCGCGGCAGCGGCGTCGGAAGGGCACTGATGCATGCGGCCGAGGACTGGGCACGATCCCAGGGCTGCGACGAGGTGGCCTCCGACACCTGGATCGACCATGAGTCATCGCAACGGGCGCACGAAGCGCTCGGCTTCGAGGTGGTGGATCGATGCGTGAATTACAGAAAAGCGCTCCGGTGACCGCGAAAGCGAGGTAACCGGTATGCACTCGAACGGAATGCGGGCTACAGCCGTCTCATGACCAGAAGAGATCGAGCAAATCAGCCTGCCGAGAGCGACGCGGACCGCTCCCCGTCGCATGCGGTGACGGCCAGGATGCTGGTCGCGCGCGCTCGCACGGGCACGCTCTGCACGGTGGCGCGCGAACCGGACGGCTTTCCGTATGGTTCGCTTGTGGCGGTTGCGGCAGACGAACAGGGAATGCCGATCCTTCTCTTGTCACAGATGGCAGAGCACCGGCAGAACCTGGATGTTCGAAGTGAAGCGTCCGTCCTCGTCGCCGAAGGCCATCCCGAAGACGAGGACCCGCTCGCATTCGCGCGTGTAACGCTGCTCGGTCGCTGTGCCCAAGTGGAGACTGGTGCCCCCGCTGTCGAGGCCCGGCGGTCCTTCCTCGGCATTCACCCGCGCGCTCAGGCGTACGTCGACTTTGCAGACTTCGCGTTCTACCGGCTCGCCGTCCAAGCGATTCGTTATGTGGGCGGCTTTGGCCAGATGTCGTGGGTAAGCGTCGACGAGTACCGAACCGCGGTGCTTCGCCACTTCGTTCCGTGACCGAGAGAGAGCCCTCGAGAGGGTATGGATCGCGCCATCGAGCACGAACGGCGAGGAGCGCGTCGAGAGCGCATGTCTCATGCTTGCGCCGGGGTTGACACCGTACCGGACTCGCCCTCGTCGTCATGGGGCATGACTCGCTTGGCAATGAACGTGAACATCGACGGAACGAGGAACAGCGACAGGACGGTCGAGGACGTGAGTCCGCCGACGACGGCCAACGCGAGCGCTTGGTTGGCCTCCGTTCCGCGCTCCAGCCCGATCGCAGTCGGAATGAGGCCTATCACGGTCGCAAGGCTCGTCATCATGATCGGGGTGAAGCGCGTCCTGGCCGCGTTGACGACGGCGTCTTCTTTTGAATCGCCCCCTGCGAGTCGCACACTCGCCTCGTGAACGAGCAAGATCCCATTCGACACAGCGATGCCGATGACCATCAAGATCCCCATGAGCGCCGTGATCGAGAACCCCTGCCCGGCGGCCAAGAGAGCTAGCACAATGCCGACCATGCACACCGGAATGGAGAAGAGCATGACGAGCGGCAAGCGGAGCGATTTGAACTGAATCGTCATCACCATGAAGACGACCATCACCGCCAGTCCAATCGCGACGCCAAGGCCCGAAAATGTCGTTCGCATCAGATCCATCTCACCGACGTACCTCCAGTGAAGCCGGCGTGTGCGCGGGTCGGTC
>JBAULD010000507.1:0-4849 GCA_049578005.1 Polyangiaceae bacterium | reverse complement strand
AGCTCGCGCGGCTGGTAGGGGCAACCACTCGCGTTGCGGTCGCACAGAACGGCGTCGAGCACCTGGGGCGCTTCGCGGGCGTCGCGCCGCGGAGGGGCGCACGCTGCAGTTCATCGTGGACATCCGCGGAGCGCAGCGGTCCCGGTCGGATCCGGCAGCGCAGGCACGGAGACATCACGGTGCAGGCAGGGTGAGCTTGGCGCCGCGTTCGTCGCCCTCTTCGCGGGCACGCCGTTCGCGCCCGCGACGACGAACGACTTCTTACCCGCCTCGTGGCGAAAGCTCGTGCTGAACAGCGCGTCGGTCGTGAACGCGCTCGCGCTCAGGCCCGCGGGACGTGCGGGACGCGAAGGCGGCGGCGCTGAGCCGACGAATCTAGACGGCTGCCCAGGGTGGGCCGGGCTGTAGATGGACGTCAGGCCGGTGGTTTGCGATGCACCGCCCCTCATGAAGCGTCCCTCGGCCTTGGTCTTTCGCCCTCGCCGGCATGGTTGCTAGAGGTGAGCGATGCTGACCCACTCGGAAATGATCCTCCGCATCACGCTCGCCGCCTTCCTGGGAGGGGTCATCGGCTTCGAGCGCGACATTCACCGGAGGCAGGCCGGGCTGCGCACGCACCTCATCGTCGCGATGGCGTCGGGCACCTTCATGATCGTGTCCGCGCACTTCATGTACTTCCAGCGCTACGTGCCCGGGAACTTGGTGTCCGTCGACAGCTCGCGCATCGCCGCATCGGTCGTCGCTGGCGTCGGATTCCTCGGTGGCGGGTCCATTCTACGCACGGGCGCGACGGTCCAGGGGCTGACGACAGCGGCGGGGCTGTGGCTCGTCGCCGCCATCGGTCTCTGTGCGGGCTCCGGGATGTATCCCGAGAGCGTCGCCGTGACGGTGCTCGGGCTGCTCGCCCTCACCGTCCTGAGAGTCTTCGAGGACAAGAAGGTCGTTCGACGCAGGATTATGCTCCTCTTCGACAGCCCGGCGGGTACGTCTTCGACGCTTCTTGCCGCCATCGCTTCTGAGATCAAGCGCCTGCACGCAAAGGCCCTCGACCTCGATTACCACCTAGATGATGCTCACAAGCAGACCAGGGTATCCTTCGATCTCCTCTTTCCGGAGTCCCTAGCCCTCGGCGAGCTGATCGCAGTGCTTGAGGCCATTGAGAGCGTGAGAGAGATTCAGGTTCGCATCCCGTAGGCGCTCGCGTCCTCGTCACGCGCGTTTAGCATGAGCTGAAGCGCGGCCCTGCCGTGATGCTCGTCGCCCTCTCGCTGTGGCTGTCGGCGTGTGGGCGCGCCACGGTGCGCGAGCCCGGAGCCAGCGAGGCTCCGCCGCCGACGACGGCCCACGACGCCCCAGCGCTGTCCGCGCGACTTTCCCCTCCTGCCCCGGAGCGCCTGGTCGCAATCAGCGACCTTCATGGCGATCTCGATCACGCGCGCCGTGCGTTGCGCCTGGCGGGGGCCATCGATGATGGACGATCAGTGGGTGGGCGGGCGCCTCGTCGTTGTCCAGACCGGCGATGAGGCAGGCCGCCGCTGCCGGCGGTGAGCTCGTGGCCCTGCTCGGCAACCACGAAATCATGAACTCGTCGCTCGATTTCCGCTACGTGACGACGGGCGGCTTCGCGGGGTTCTCGTCGTTCGACGGCGGAAGCGGGACGACCGCGGGTCTGGCCGCCATGCGCAAGGGAGGGCTGCAGCGTTCCAGCCAAGCGCTTCGTATGCGGCGCTTGAGGCGCGCAGACCGCTCGTCGTGAAGGTGGGTGACACGGTCTTCGTGCACGGAGGCACCTTGCAGAAGCACATCGCCTACGGGCTTGATCGCATGGACGACGAGCTCGACTCTTGGCTCTCCGGCAAGCGCCGCGACCCTCCGTCGGTCGTCGTCGCAGACGACGGGCCCGTGTGGACGCAGGCCCACTCCGCCGAAAGCGGCCCCCCAACCTGCGCGGAGCTCTCGGCGGCCCTCGCGGCGCTCGGGGCCCGCCGCATGGTGGTGGGGCACACCGTCCAGCGCGCCGGAGCGAACAGCGCCTGCGACGGTGCCGTGTGGCGCATCGACGTCGGCCTGTCGCGCTTCTCCGGAGGGCCCATCGAGGTGCTCGAGATCCTTGGAAGCGAGGCACGCGTGCTTCGCGAGATGGCAAAGACGCCTGAATGAAGCTCGACGTGCGATTGTGCTCCGCGAGCGCTCTCGGCCACCTCGCTTGCCGCGCGAGCTTCCGAGTACGCCTTGCCGTGCCGATGGCCTTCTGCGGATGATGCGTAAGAGCCGCCTCGACAACTCGCGCGATGCGCTGATTACCGAGCTGTGCACGATCGACCTTCTGATCATCGATGACTTCGCCCTCGAGCGGATGCCGCGCGAGGAGAGTCGAGATGTCTATCAACTCTTCATTGAGCGAAATGCCCGCGCCTCAACGATCGTCACCAGCATCGCTACACGTCTGACTGGCTCGCCGTGTCCGACGACGCCCTTCTCGCGCAGAGCGCTGTCGATCGATTCAAGAACAACGTCGCGACGTTGTGGCAAAGATCGACTCGGTCGTCGGGCCATCACCTGGTCCCATGTTCGTCGCGATCGGTGGCCCCACGGGGGTGGCGATTGGCACAAGGAGGGCTTCGAGTTCTTCAAGCCTCTCGGCTGGAGGACTCGCGAGGTCCGTAACCCAATCCGCGAAGCCTATCGTGTGCGGCGAGTCCCCTGGTTCATGCGAGTGCTCAAGCCTAGAGGGGTCACAGATGGCGGCGTGGGCCAAAGCCGGCTTGGTGCTGCTCGAACAAGACGAATCTACGCCGGCTGCCACGAAGTGACCGCTCGGTTTGGGTTCCAGGCGGACAGGATGCTCCGCGCTGACGCGGCCGGCGCGGGCGGTGGTTAAAAATCCGCCAGGGGGGTGGGTGGATTATTTTTGGCCAGTAGCAGAAGGCGGACACGTAATTTCGCCAGGTTGGGCGTGTTTTCCTACTCGGGTCTGCGGGTACGCCCGTTGCCATAACGGTCGCCATGACCACGCGAGCATCCGCAGGCAGGGCCCCTGTGCCTCTCGGCGCAAGGACGCCGTGAGTTGCGACGACCCCGTTCGAAGGACCTATCTCACGACCCGCGAAGCCGCCGACTACTGCGGCTTCAAGACTACGGGCGCGCTTCGCAAAGCGAAGCTCGACGGCCGCCTTGTCCCCATCGGTCGGCGGGGCGGGCGGGGCACTTTGATGTGGAGCCGCGAGTCACTCGACCGGTACCTCCACGGCGACGTGCCTGCTAGCCTTGCCGGCGGACGTGCGCGAACGCCTCCGGAGGCCAACGGAGGCAGAAATGAAGAAAGAACCGTGGGTTCGGAAGTGGAACAGTTGGGTGGACCCAAGACCGGAGCTGCCCGGCGTATACCGGCGAAAGGAGGGAGGGTTTCTCGTTCGAGGGCGAGTCATCGATCCGAAGACCCGATCGATGCGGCAGGTTGTCCGAAACCTGCCGGACTTGGCGGAGCCGGAGCAAGCCCGTCTTTGGTTGAAGACGGAGCTCGAATCGATTCGCCGAGGCGCGAGCCGGTCCACGAACAAGCAGCCCGAGCGCTTCGCGACATACGCCGCTTCCTTGCTGCGCGACAAAGTTGAGAAGCGGCAGATCTGCTCGTCCACGACCGAAGAGAAATGGATCTTCGCCTTGCGGCACATCTTCGGTCTGAAGGACGAAAAGGGCACCGTCGACGTCGGCATTCGAGGGCTCGGAGACATCTTCGTCGACAAGCTCACCCGGTCCGACATCCACGCGTGGCGCGACTCCTGGGAGCCGCGCATCAACGCCGGTACGTACTCGCCGACCACGGTCAACGATTGGATCTCGATCCTGCGCGTCATCACGAAGAAGATGAAGGCAGACTTCGACCTTCCTATCGACCCGTCCGAGGACGTCGAGTTTGTCTCGACCAAGGGGCACCGCACGTACACGTTCGAGGAGCCGAACTCCTTGGGCGTGGACGAGCTGAGCGCCTTCTTCGAGATCGCGTCCGAGAAGTACCCGCAGCACTTTGCTGCGATCCTTCTCGGCGCCGTCACCGGCCTTCGACCCTCGAGCCTCTACGCGCTTCGCCGTGCGGGCGAGAACGCCGACGTGAAGTGGGACCAGGGCCTGCTTCTCGTTCGACGTTCACGCGGCATCAAGGGGCGGGTGATGGAGATGACCAAGACCAACCACGACCAGGTCATCAAGCTCCCCGACTTCGTGATGTCCGTCCTTCGCTGGCACGTCGACAAGCAGCTCATCACGCGGGACATGGAGAGAAGCGAGCTCCTGTTCCCCTCCGAGGTGGGCACCTTCCGTCACAACTCGGCGCTCGCGAAGCCGTTTCGCACGATCGCCAGGGCGATGGGGCTCAAAAAGCAGATCTCGCCGAAGGCCATGAGGCGCTCCTTTCAGGACGCGATGCGCGAGGCGCAAGTCGCCGACGTCGTCGTCCGGAGCATCTCGGGCCACCTCACCGAACAGATGCAGCAGCGCTATTCCACCGCCCGCGGTCACGAGCAGCAGTCGGCCATCGCCCGCGTCATCGACCTCACCCGGGTCGAGCAGCGCCTGCGGGGTGCAAACGCTCTCGTGGTGGACAGCAAAGTGGACAGCATCGGTGGACAGCACAAGGGAACGGACTGACCGGTTCTCACGAACCAGCTTATTTTCCCCGCTTTTCTTGTAGGCACGACTGGGTTCGAACCAGCGACCCCTACCGTGTCAACGTGACGACAGGCGTTTCTGGAAGGTACGGAGCGGTTCTTTTCCCGAGAAAATCGTTACCACGGGGTACCGGGGCGTCCACGCCGTTACGCCGAGGTGGTGTGCAAAGTGGTGTGCATCC
>JBAULD010000506.1:0-9255 GCA_049578005.1 Polyangiaceae bacterium | reverse complement strand
GCCACGACCGATGCCCCCTCCGACGATTCCGCTCGGGGCCGCGGCTCGGCCCCTTGCGCCCCCGTCCCGACCTCGTGTGCCGCCGGCCCGGGCTTCCGCGCCGCCGGCTCGCGGCGTGCCTCCGGCTCCGAACGCCGGCGTTCCCCCGGCCTCCCCGTCTGCTGGGTCCGCGCCCGTGCAGCCCGTGCGCCGCCCGGTGGCGACCGCGGTTTCGCCTCCGGCGGCCCAAAAGCCGCCGGCGGAGCTCCCCGACGAACGCGTTCGCCAGCTCTACACGCAATACGTGGAGACCAAGCGCCGGCAGAACGAGTCCACCGCAGCGGTGACTTACGATGCGGTCGCGAGGAGCCTGCGCGAGTCGAGCGCCAAGCTTCGGCAGAAGCACGGGCGGCCGGTCGACTTCGAAGTCGTGGTGAAAGACGGAAGGGCGGTGCTAAGGCCCGTCGTGAAATAGAAGGAGCGACGCTCGATCGCGGCTCGGCTTCGTTCGGGCGCTCGGGACCGGCGTCCAGTTGCTCGGGAGCGGGGCTGGACTTCGGCGGAGTGGCCTTCGATTGGGCGACACTCGATGTGCGTGCCCGCATAGCGAAGGCCATTTGCAGAGGAGGTGCCCAGGGGGGCCCGCGTCCTTCGCTCATTCCGCGACGAGCGACGTTCGACCCTCGGCGACGAAACCTCAATCCTGGAAGAGCGCGGCTCACTCTCGCGGTAGCTGCGTTCCCTCGCCAGACAACGAAGCTCACTGCGTCGACAAAGAGGCTCGCCCCTCGATGAGTGAGGCCCATTCCAGCGCAAACGAAGCTCACTCCCCGATGAGTGAAGCTCATTCTTGCGAGAGTGGGGCTCACCCCCCAATGGGTGAAGCTCCATGGCGCGGCCGTGGGGCTTATCCCCTGGAGCAGGAAGCTCATTCGCGCGTGAACGAAGCTCGCTTCCCGATGAGTAAGGCTCACGCCCGCGCGAACGAAGCTCACCTGCCGGGCGACGAAGCTCACCTGCCGGGCGACGAAGCTCACTGCCTCGCGGACGAGGCTCATTCCCCCCCAAATGAAGCGCACTGGTCGGCGAACGAAGCTCAATGCCTCGCGAACGAGGGTCATTCCCCCTCAAATGAGGCGCACGCCCGCGCGTGCGAAGCTCACTCCCCCGCGACTGAAGCTCATTCAGAGGATGAGCGCCTCCGCTCGTTCGACCCCGAAGCTCGTTCTCGGACGGGCGGAGCTCGCTTTCGTCGGACGGGCCCACACCACCCCAAGAACGAACCTCAATTCCCGCCATCCGGCGGTCCGTGAGATACGCTGGTCGTCCGGTTCGCCGGGGAGTAGCAGCGTTGGAATTACACTCTAATGGTACGCCCGCGGCGGAGCCGGCGCGAACCGGGCCGTAATCGGGGCGGCCTCCTCGGGGATGCCCCGATCGTCGCAATAGAGAATTGCGCAGTGTTTACTGTCACTTGCCTGCATCCGGTTGCACAGTGCGACCAAATCCTCGTCGGCATCGACAACCGTCCCTTCGAAGGGCTGCGCCGTTCGCGGGTCGTACTTGCAGTCATCGAGGGCCACCCACCGCCCCCGGAACTCTTCACTTCGACAAATCTGGAGCCACGTCAGTCGACTGCCCATTCGGTCTTCCTCGAGTCCCCGCGCGCCAGGCCCAGCGGAACGCCGCCGGCTCGCCATTTCGCGTCGTGTGCGGATCCCCTACCTCGGGCAATCGAATAGCCGTCCCTTCGCGGGGGGTCAAGCAACGGCCTGTAGCTTGGCGAATACATGAGCTCATACGTTCAGGTCAAGAGCGCACGCGCTCATAGAGAAGTACGGCACACTTTCCCGTTGCAACAGCGGGTGAAACCAGCCCCGGGTCCGATTGGGGGCGTATTCCCCCTCTTCCCCAACGTGGACGTGGACGTGGACGTTCATGAAAGCCCCGTAACCGCCCGCGATCACCCACACCCGTCGCGGCCGCAATCTCGCGTGCTAAAGCTTGCTCCGTGAGTATGCCCACCTGGACCCCCGACTCCTGGAAATCCAAGGTCGACGCCCAAGCCATCGATTACAGCGACGCCGGCGCGCTCGAGCGCGCCTGTACTCGACTGCGCCAGCTTCCCCCGCTCGTGACTTCGTGGGAAATCGAGCGGCTGAAGCAACTTCTGGCCGAAGCCCAGCAGGGCAGGCGCTTCGTCGTGCAGGGAGGCGATTGCGCCGAAACGCTGGCCGATTGCCGGTCGCAGGTCATCGCGAACAAGCTGAAGATTCTCCTTCAGATGTCGCTCGTCATGATCCACGAGGGCAAGCGTCCCGTCGTCCGGATCGGTCGCTTCGCCGGGCAGTATGCAAAGCCGAGGACGAAGGCCACCGAGTCGCGCGAAGGGGTTTCGCACCCGAGCTACTTCGGCGACATGGTCAACCGCGCGGATTTCACCGAGAGCGGCCGCCGCCCCGATCCTGACAACATGATCTTGGCCTACAGCCACGCGGCGATGACGCTCAATTTCATCCGGTCGCTGTCGGCCGCCGGCTTCGCCGACGTTCACCATCCGGAGTACTGGGAGCTCTCGTTCTTTCGGCGGGCGCGCGTCCCCGACTCGCTCTTGAACGAGTACGAGCAGACCACGCACCACCTGGCGGAGGCGCTCCGTTTCATGGAGGCGCTCGGGGAGAGTACGGTCGAAGAGCTTACGCGCGTCGAATTCTACACGAGCCACGAAGGGCTCAACCTGCACTACGAGTCCGCCCAAACGCGGCAGGTGCCTCGGCGGGCGGGTTGGTACGACCTGACGACGCATTTCCCGTGGATCGGCGAGCGGACGCGCGCGCTCGACGGCGCCCACGTCGAGTTTTTCCGCGGGATCCAGAACCCCGTCGCGATCAAGCTCGGTCCGACCACTACGGCCGATCAAGTGCTCCGCTTGATCGACGCGATCAACCCGAACGACGAGCCAGGCAAGATCGCGCTGGTGACGCGCATGGGAGCGTCGCGTGTGGCGGACGCGCTTCCCGGCCTGGTCGAGGTCGTCAAGCGCTCCGGGCGCACCGTCTTGTGGGTGTGTGACCCGATGCACGGCAACACGCAGTCGACCCCTTCCGGCCTCAAGACGCGCGATTTCGATCACATCTTGCGCGAGGTCGAAACCACCGTGGACGTGCACGACGCGTGCGGCACGTACCTGGGCGGAGTCCATTTCGAGCTCACCGGGGAAGACGTGACCGAGTGCATCGGGGGCGCTGCCGGGATCACCGTGGACGATCTCGACAAGAACTATGCAACGGCGTGCGACCCCCGCTTGAACTACCGTCAAGCGCTCGAGATGGGTTTCCGACTTGCCAAGCGACTGGGAAAGCATCCCCTCCCCGTGCCGCGGGAGTCCAGCCGCTCGGTGGGCTTGGACGGGGTCAAGGCCTCTTTCCGGCCCTCCTCCCCGTAAACGAACGGACGGGAGTCGTGTCGTCGCCATCGGCCGCGAGCACCTCCCCGGACAACTCCCCGCGGAGGCGAGGCGGGGCGAGCCGACTCGTTCTCGCCGGAGTCGTGACGACCGTCTGTGCATGTGCCGGCGCGTCGCCTCGGTTGGCCGAAGCGCCCCCGGCGGGCTTGGCGGAAGCCGGGCTCGACGCGGCCCTCGATCCCACTGTGCGCGGGGCGCGCCTCTTTCCGGCAGGACTCGACGAGGCGCACGGTTGGGGCGTGGAACCGGGCGGCGGGGTTCGGGCCATCGTCGCCGGAGTGCGCGTCGTATCCATGGCGAACGGGGCAATGTTCGTGGCGAGCGACCGTTTGGCCGCCACTCCCTCGAGCATCGCGGCGCTGCCCGAACGGCTCGGGGGGGGGTTTCTATTCGGCATCGGACCGCACGTTTGGCGCGCGGAGACATGGCTCGGATCGGCGAGCGCTCTTTTCACCTCCTCCGCGCCTGTCGCTCAACTTCTCGTCGGCCTCGACCGCGTTTACCTGCGGTCGCCGCAAGGAAGTCTGCTGGGGCTCGACCCGCGCACCGGAGCGCCGGTCGGACTGGGGCCGCTCCCCGCATCGCCGCACGTCGGCCGAGTTGCCGCGTTGGACGCCTGGCGGGCGGTGGCCATCGCGGACCTGCGCGGCGTGCTCATGACCCACGACGCGGGCTCCACCTGGTACCCGTTGGATCTCCCCATCGAGCCGAGCGACGTCGTCGCCCTGACCGAATCGATCGCGGTCGGCGGGCTGGACGAAGCGCGGCAAGTGCAGTGGTGGGACGTGCGGCCCGACGGCCGACCGAGCAAGTTCCCCGGGGCCGCGTGGTCCCCGGACCGACCGCCCGTAGCCGAAGGCAGGTTTCCTTCGTCGTCCGGCGACAGCCCGAGCATCGACGCTTCTGTGCGGGCGTTCGGTCCGCGACCGCTGGCGAGCGCCATCGAAGACGGATGGCCCCTGAAGGACGGCACCGCACTCGTGGCGCGAGACGGAGCGCTGGCGCGGGTGCGCACGAGCGACGGCGCACTCGTCGAGAACGTCGGCGCCGCCTTTCCTCTCAATCCGGCGCGTTGTCACCCGCTCCCGCTCAGCTTCGATGGCGCCGTGGCACCGCGCGGGTATGAAGTGGGGGCGCTCGGCTTCGTATGCGGCGAGCCGCGGGGGCGCACGGTCATCTACCGCTGGGACGCGCGAAACTCGCGCCTCGTCCCGCTGCGAAGCTTCCAGAATCCTCGCCAAGTGCTCGGGTTCGGGAACGGTGCGCTCGCCGTACGCGGTCCTTGCACGGCGGAGGGGCCCGGGTACTCGGACGGTGACGAACAGCCGTGGTGCGTGCTGCCCCGCGGTCGGCAGTGGACCGAGACCGCCTTTCCGGCCGACGCGCGACTCGTCCTCTTGGCGGACGGGCGGACGCTGCTCGTGCACCCACCGCGCTCCGACGACTTGGCGTCGGCGCATCTGACGGTCGGCGACGGCGCGCAAAAATCGGAGGCTCCGGTCATCTTTCCGCCGCTCCACGCGGACGTGGCCCACGCGCTGCGTCTGGGCGTTTGGATGGACGGCTTCGAGGAGCGGAGGCCGGGAGTGGTCGGAGGATGGGTGGAAGCAGCGGGCTCTCTCGTCGGAATCGAGATCGCTTCCGATGGTCAGGCGAGAGTCGGGGAGTACATCCGCGACGCGGGGGCGCCGATGGCTTCGGGGCGATGGGCGTTCGGGTGGACGGCGTCGCGGCGGGGCTTCGAGACGACGGACGGCGGGATGACGTGGGCGAAGATCGCTCTCCCGGACCCGATCGCTTCGGGTCGGGCCGTTCACGAGCGCGCTTGCGGTCCGGTCGGTTGCATGGCTGCCGGCTGGCTTCGGGTGGGTTGGGGCACGAACGAACAAGCTCCGGCCGAAGAGCCCGCGCCGCGCATCCTCCACGCCACCCATCCCGCCCCCGGCCTGGATCTCGAGTGCCAACCGGCGACCCGGACCGAGTCGGACTCGGCAGGAGAGGGACGCGGGCTCGGCGTGTCGGGCGGAGTCTCTGCGAGTCCAGCGCGGGGTGCGGTGTCCGAGCTTCCGCCCTTCGGGGGAAGGAGCGGGCCGTCGATGCCGGCCGACGACCTCGGTCTGAGCGTCGATGCCGGTGCAGCCCTCGAGCGAACGCTCCTTCTGCGCCCGTCGCCGTGGGCGCGCATTTACGCCTGGGGTCCGAAGAGCGGCGACTGGGATCCGCTCGGACGCTGGGAAGTGCGCTGGCAATGGCCGTGGGGCGGCTGGCAGGATGTGCGCTCTTCGAGCGCGGCGGCCTCGCCCTGGTCGAGTATCGAAGCCGCCGGACGTGCCCTCGGCACCGGGCCTGGCACTCCTCTGCTTTGGGCCCTCGTCGAGGGTGACGACCCGGATCATGCGCTCTTGGTCTCCCGGCACACCGCGGGCGCGACCTCCACGGAGGTGTTCGTGCTCGAAGCGGGACGGCCCCCGGTACAGGCGCGGCGTTCGAGCGGGGACGCGTTTGCCCAGATCGAAGGCGCGACGCGGATCGCCGGGCGCTGGTACATCGCGACCGCACAGAGCCCGGGTGAACTGGCCGCCACGGTCGCGTGGTCGTTCGATGGCACGGTCGCGCGCGAGTTCGCGCGCTTGCCGCGGGCGGGCTTCGAGGCGCGCCCCGCGGTCCGCCTGGCACGACACACCGACGGCCGAGCCGTCGGCCTGGTCGTCGACGGCCAGCCCGACGAGCTGCTCGGAACGGTCGAGCGCTGGGTGGTGGGCATCGACATCGAGTCGGGGTCGCTCGGAACTCCCGAGCCGCTCGCTCCCGTCGACCTCTCCGATCGAAGCGTCGCGCCTTGCACGGGCGACGACACGGGTTGGGAAGTCGACCTTCCGTACCCCGGGGAGGTTCGGCTCCACGTCGGCGCGCGGCCGGAGTCTCCGCTGCAAGCCCCCGTCGCTCGAATGATCGTCTCGCGCGAACGCGCGTGCGTCGAGCGCGTCCGCGGTGCGCTCTCGCTGCCGGACGGATCTCCACCGGATGCGCTGACGAAATTGTCGTCTTCCACGCCGCCGCGATCGCACGAAGTCGTTCGCACGGTGGATGCGAGCATCCTCGTCGCCCATGCCCGCCGTTACGCTCTACGCTGCACGGTACGATGACGTCCCGGAAAGCCGCGTGACACCTGTCGTGCAGAGAAGAATCACTGGTGCTTTCAAAGTTGAACGGATCGACGCCCGCCCCGACCGATACTACCGAGCTTTTCGCTTGGCACGTGCTCTGCAAGGTCGGGAGATGCCCGTGTGGAGTGAGGCTGCCCCCCCGGCCCCTCTGCGCGGGCACTTTCTATTTTGTCTCTCGGATCGCCAGTCCGAGAAGCGAGACCGGCGAACCGGGATCCCAGACGACGACGTCGTCGCCGACCAGGCGCGCGACGAAGCGGCGTTGATCGGCGCATAGGCCCCGCGGTGCGATCAAGCGGCCGGACGCGAGTTCGAACACGTATCCGTGCATCGGACACGCGACGCAATCGCCCTGCCGCTCGCCTTCACTGAGGCTTGCGCCCGCGTGGTTGCAGGCGTCTTCGATGGCATACGGCTGGCCGTCCACGAGTGCGACCAGCACATGAAAAGGCGGGTAGTCCAGCCGAACCAAGGAGCCCCCCGCGAGGCGCTCTCGCGGAATCCGACCCACGAGGATGGGCTGCGTGCTCACCGTCCGAGTCCGAGCGCCGCATATACGGCCGCCTCGTCGACGTCGCCGCCGGCGATAGCAATCGTTTCGACGCGTGCCCCGTGGGTCCGCTCACCGCGCGCGACCATGCACGAGTGGCTGAGCGTGAGCCGGCAGCCCGCCCACCTCGGCGACAGGTGTTTCTGAAGCGCCGCCACAACCCGCTCGCCGATCTGTTCTTGGAGCGCGAGCCGCCGCGCGAATGCGTCCACCGTGCGCGCAACCGTCCCGATACCGACCAGGTGCTCCTCGGGCGCGAACGCGACCGTGGCGGTGCCGACCGATGGCATGAGGTGATGCGGACAGGTCGTCACGACGGGGATGTCACGGACGACGACGAGCTCGGTTCGACCCGCGAACCCGTTGCTCGAAAGGAGGGCGTCCACGTCGACGCCGTACCCGTCGAGGAGATCCTCGGCGTAGGCCCGAGCGACCCGCGCTCCAGTTCCCGCGATCTCGGGCGTGCGGCCGGGGTCTTGCCCAAGAGCCCGAAGGAAGGCGTCGATCGCTTCGGCTGCCGCGTCGAGGTCCATGCGATCAGGCTAGCGCCGGCGAGCGGATATGAGGAGGGGGGGTGCGTCCCTATATGGCTCCCGCGCGTCCTCCCAAACACTTGCGCGTTGGCTTTTGAGCCCTCTTGCCGCTGCAGTAGCACACTTTCAATGACAACGAATTCGACGATACGGGTGATATCGCATGCTAATTATTTTGGGGTTTGCGGTGAGAATATGCGTTGTCGCGTCGGGTTTCTCCATATCGTCGTCGGAGTGATAGTCGGCGGCGCGTTGGCTTCCGGATGCAGCGCGCCCTGGGATTACGTGGGGTCACTGGGGGATGGCGGGCCGCAAGACCTCGCCGACGACGGCGGCCTTGGGTCGTCCAGTAGCGGTTCGAGTTCGAGCAGCGGCGGCGAGCAGTCGAGCGGCTCCGGGCTCGGTTTCGGAAATGGCAGCTCGAGCTCGGGCGGCGGCTCGAGCAGCTCGGGGGTCAGCGCGTTCGGCGGTTCGAGTTCGAGCGGCTCGGGGGGGAGTGGTTTTGGCGGCAGCTCCAGTTCCAGCGGCGGAAGTAGCTCCGGCATGCAGATGTCTGCATCGAGTGGCGCAGGCTCCGGCGGCAGTTCGAGCGGCGGTTCGCAGGGTCCGACTTGCCCGAAAACCACGAGCCCTGCACCGACCTGGTCTTCCATCTGGAGCACGGACGGCTTCTCGACGACGTGCAAGTCATGTCACAAGAGCCAAGCCGGCAGTCCCACTTCGGCGTATGCGTTTCTCAAGAACTTTGGGCAAATCGATGGGACGCAGTCGCCGATTGCCTCGATGAATACTTCAATCCTCGCAATCTTTGGCGGCACGATGCCTCCCGATTCCAGTGGCATCAGCAATGCCGCAGTGTGCGCAATCATCGACTGGGTCGCCGCCGGAGCCGCGGACAACTGAGCTAGAACCCGGGTAGCAGAGGACGTCCGGCCTTCTCAGGGGCACGGCGAGGGCGCCTGCGGCATGCTCTCCGAGGGCATCACGCAGGACGACAGGTTGAATACGAGGAACTCGAGCGCTTTCTCTTGCGGCGACAGATCGCCGGCGGCGCACTCGTCGGGCACAGGCAGCATGGGGTTGTCGTCAGACGCGGCGCCTACGTGCATGTCGCTATAGACGACCTGGCCGCACTGACCCTCCGGCGGTGCGTCGAGGGGCGTATTGAACGAAAAGTTCTGCGTGGCCCCCGGCGCGCTCGCGTCCGGGTCGGCATCGAGCCAAGACTGCGAAATCGGATTGCCTGCCGAAACGTCGGCGTTATGCCGGGCCGCGAGGACGGTCAGTTCTCCGCCGGGCGTCAGCGCGCCCACGATGCCGAGCCATTGGGCCAGCGCGTTGCCCTTCGGAAAAAAAGCTCCGCTCGGGAGGGTCGTGGTCACGACCGCGTCGATGGTCCCGAGGTTGTTGTTGCCGGGGGACCAGCTGGCCAGGTTCCAGTTGCTGAACGGCGGCGTGTTCAACCAGGCATAATGGAAGTGGGACGCAAACACGCGCCCGCCGGAGGCAGCGTAATCGAACAGCGCCTGCTGGTTCATGTCCGCGGTCTCCTGCCCCTCG
>JBAULD010000505.1:0-8049 GCA_049578005.1 Polyangiaceae bacterium | reverse complement strand
CTCGTTTCGTCGCATCGTCGACGTCTTGCGCCAGACCCTCGCCGCGCTCGCGGAGGCGCACAGCCAAAGCATCATCCACCGCGACCTCAAGCCGGAAAACATCATCCTCGAGCCGGTGCGGTCCGGGGGCGACTTCGTCAAAGTCGTCGATTTCGGCCTCGCGAAGATGCGCGCCGAGACCCAACAGCGCGGAATCACCAGCCCCGGAATCGTCTGCGGCACGCCCGAGTACATGAGCCCGGAGCAAGCGCGCGGCGACGAGCTCGACCCCCGGAGCGACCTCTATGCGATGGGCGTCATCCTCTACCAGCTCTTGACGGGCAGGCTGCCTTTCGACGGCGAATCTCCCACCCAGGTCGTCCTCGCCCACCTGACGCAGGCGCCGAAAGACCCGCGCTCGATCGCGCCCGATCGGCGCATTCCGGCGCAGCTCGTCGAGGTCACCCTCAAAGCCCTCGCGAAAGACGCGCGGGATCGACACCAGGACGCCGACGCCTTCGCGGCCGCGTTGGCCGGTGCCCTGGCCGAAGTCGAAGACCGCGCCAGCCTGCGAGCGACATCGGGGGCGGCCGTGCCGTGCGCGTCGTGCGGAGCCCTCAACCCCGCCGCTCAGAAGTTTTGCGGCGAGTGCGGGGCCCCGGTTCCGGCGGCGCAGTCGAACAGCATTCCCGTGCGCGGGTCGCTCCGGCCGGCTTCCATGGCACCGAGGGTCGAGCTCACGGGCCTCGCGAGCCTTCGGCCTCCGGGAAACGGCGACAAGGCCACCTCGCCGCTCCCCTTCGTCGGGCGGCGCGACGACCTCGCCTGGCTCGAAGCGCGCCGAACGGCGGCCCGTTCGCTGATGGCGGCATGCATCGTCGGCGACATCGGAATCGGAAAGACGCGACTCGTCGGAACGTTCCTCGAGATGGCGGCCGCCAGCGGGGATTTGGTCGTGCAAACCGGCCCCGATCCAGCCTGGGCCGAGGTCGGCAATTACGCGCTCAAGCGCGCGATCGTCCAGCTCGCCGCGCTGCCCGAGGACGGTGGTGCCGCGCGCGACTGGGTGGCGGCAACGCCCGAGGCACGCCGCGGCCTGACGGACATATTCGATCACGAGAGTCCGGGGCGCGCACGGGAGCTCTCGCCGGAAGAGCGGCGATTTGCGGCGGCCGAGGCTTTGAGATGGGCATTCGTGAGGGCGAGCGAGCGCCGGCGGGAGCGGTGCGTCGTCCTCGCCGTCGACGATTTTCACTGTGTCGACGGGGCCAGCCGCAACGCCTTCTCCGACGCGCTCAACGATCCGCCGCTCGTGCCGGCGCTCATGGTGGCGGCCTACGCCCCCTGGTTCAATCCGGGCTGGGCGCGGGACGTGGCCGAGGAGCGGGTGCTCGCGGCCCTGCCCGCGAGCGAAGTCGTGGCGTCGCTCGAGCGGTCCCTGAAGCCCGTCCCCCCGGAGCTTTCCCCGGGCCGGACGGTCGTACCGCTCTACGTCGAGCAGCTCTTGAGGTTCCTGCGCGAAGAGTCGGGGCGGGCGCCGGCCGGACTGGCCGACGTCATCGCCGTGCGCGTCGAGCGGCTCCCCCCGGACGCGCGGCGCGTGTTGCAAGCGTCGGCCGTTTGGGGGGACGACGCCGACCACGATACGGTCGCCCGGATGCTGGGCGACGAAGTCGACATCGTCGAGGCCTTGGGTTTCCTGCGTCGCGCGGGGATGGTCATGGTCGGGCAAAACGGCATTCGCACGTCGCATCCTCTCGTGCGCGAAGTCACGCTCACCACGATTCCCGCCGCCGTGAAGCGCGAGCTGCACGCCGCGGCCGCTGTCCTGTGCGACGAGCGAGAGCTGCCCATCGAGGTCCGGGCGATGCACGAAACGTGGGGCGGGATGGCGTTCCAGGCGCTGCTCCTGCTCGAGAACGTGAGCGCGCGGGCGAGTGCACGAGGGGACCACGACGGCGAAGTGATGGCCCTGCGGCGTGGCCTCGAGCTCGCGCGGAGAGAGCTCTTCCGAGGCGAGCTGGACGATCCGATGCGGGCGGTGCTCATCTTCAGCCGGAAGCTCGGCGAGGCGCTTGGCCGGCGAGGGCAGCTGAACGACGCGGAGGGCGTTCTTCGCGAGGCGCTCGACGTCGCGGGCCCGAGCGGCAAAGACCGAGCGGCGGTGTTGGGCGCTCTCGCGCACGTCGTCCACGGGCGAGAGCGCCGCCAGGAGGCGCGTGATTATCTCCGCGAAGCGATGGAGCTCGCGTCGCGCTCCGGAGCGCGCGATCTGCTCACGTCGCTGGAGACGATCGAGCGAAGCATGGTGGTGTAGGGACCTGATGGGGGCTCTCCCTTCGGTCATGCGAGATCGAGGGTCGCTCGCCTACGACCAAGACACGAGGGTCGACGACCGAGCGACGGACTTTGACGACCGAGTCACAGGGATCGACCACCGAGCGACGGACTCCAATGACGGAGCGACCGCCATCGACGACCGAGCGTCGGTCTCCAACGTCCGAAGCACGGGAATCGACGACCGAACGACGGACTTGGACGACTGGGCGCCGGCGATCGACGACCGAAGCACGGGAATCGACGACCGAGTCACAGGGATCGACCACCGAGCGACGGACTCCAATGACGGAGCGACGGCCATCGACGACCGAGCGTCGGTCTCCAACGTCCGAAGCACGGGAATCGACGACCGAGCGACGGACTCGGACGACTGAGCGAAGGCGATCGACGACCGAAGCACGGGAATCGACGACCGAGTCCCAGTGATCGACGACCGAAGCACGCTGTTCGACGACGGAGTCACCGCGATCGACGACCGAGTCCCAGTGCTCGACGACGGAGTCACGCTGTTCGACGACCGAGCTTCACTTCCCGAACCACGCTCTTCGCGTCTCGACGACGATCGCACGGTCGTCGGGCGAGGGCGCACGCTGGTTCGGAAGCGAGTCTCCTTCGGCGGATACGGGCCTTCGCTTTCCGGCCGTCGACCGTTTCTCGTCGAGCACCGTCGCTCGCCTCCGCGGTTTCCACGCTCAAGCCCCGAGTTCCGATGCCCGGTTCCGAACGATCGAGCCTCATTTCCGAAGAGTTGGTGCGCCCTCGCGGGAGAGTGAGCGAACCCATGCCGCTACACCCGCACGCCCATCGCGTTGCTTGTTTCACTCCCCCTCGTACACTACGTGCTGCGCGGGGTAGCCGGGAGGATGGCAACGTCGATGGTCAATGTTTCTCGATTATGCGGTGCAGGTTCAGCCTTCTTGATTCTTGCGAGTGCAGCCTCGTGTGCGCGGGGCGGCACCGGGGTCAGCTCGCAGTACGAAAATGGCACGGGCGGAGGCAGCCCCGGCGTCGACACGTCCAGTGGAAGCGGCGGCGGGGGCGTCGGGACGCTTCTTCCCCCCGCTGCCGACGGGGGCTCCGGCCCGTTCGCGCAGAACACCCCCACCTCGCACACCACGTCGTGCATGCAGACCATGCCGGCCTGTACGTCGATGTGCAAGGACTTCCCGGCGACCGCGGTCATCGATCTGCACCCCGACGACGGTTCCGCCGTAACTCCGATGGATGCGGCCTCTCACTTCACATCGCCAAACGGGGCCGGAAGCGGTCCGTGCATCCTCGAACCGCAGGACGGGACCATCATTCCCCAGAACTGGCTCCGTCCGAGGATACGTATCCAGCCGGCGGCCGGACAGAACCTCTTCCAGATCACGCTCCACGCCGACAGCGAGGCCAACGACTACGTGACGTACACGACGAGCAAGACGTGGAAGATGCCGAACGGCCACAAGGCCGGCACGGCCGGCGACTGGGACACCGTGCGTGCGTCAATATGGGGTCAAGACATCACGGTTACGGTGCGCGGCGTAAATATGAGCGACCCCGCTGCGGTGCCGACGTCCAGCAGCGTCAAGTTCCGAATCGCGCCCGCAGGCGCCGGCGGCGCGATGATCTATTGGGCCGCGGTCGGTGACAAAAACGGCTCGTCCTGGCTCGAAGGGTTCAACGTGGGCGACGAGAACGTTTCGTCGGTCCTCACGACCGATCAAGTCGCTCTCCAGATTTCACGCGACCAGGGTGGGAATCTCCAAACGAACAACGGCACCCAGCAGGCCGGCTCGGTGGAATGCATCGGATGCCACGCCGCGATTCCCGACGGCGCGGACGGCGGCGTCGGAACGAGTGTCGCTTTCGTCGATTTCTATCCTTGGACCGGAGTCGTGGCCGAGGTGGACAAAGACGCAGGAGGCGCCATCCCCCCGTGGCTTTCGCCGGCCGGTGCCCAGACATTCAGCCAGCCGTGGATCGGCCTCCCCACGTTTTCGAAGACCGATTGGGCAACCGGGGAGCACATTGCCATCGCGAGCTACGGCTGTCCGCCGAGCGCCGCCATGACGGGCTGGTATCCCTGGAACGGGGGTGCGTGCAGCGATCAGCCGAGCGCCGGACTGGCCTGGTTCGACTTGAGCTCGACCGCCGCGCCGACCATCAGCGCCAACTCGTACGACGTCGGCATGGGCGTGCTCGCGGGCTTGGGGACGACGTGGGGCATTCTCGCGCGCACGGGCGACACGCGGGGGGCCGAGTTTGCCAACTTCAGCCACGACGGGAAGTCGATCGTCTACGTATCGACGAACGCCGGGAAAGACGGGCGACTCGCGACGGGAACCGCCGATCTCTACACGATCCCGTTCGCCGCTCGCAAAGGGGGCGCAGCGACTCCCGTCATGGGCGCGGCCGAGCCGACTCTGTCGGAGTTCTATCCTTCGTACGCTCCGAACGACGCGTTCATCGCGTTCAACCGGGCGCCTGGTACCGAGACGATGTATTACAACGCACACGACGAAGTCTTCGTGGTTCCTGCCGGCGGTGGCGCGGCCACGCGCCTTGCCGCGAACGATCCTCCGATGTGCGCAGGCGTTTCCAGTCCCGGGATCACGAACAGCTGGCCCAAGTGGTCGCCGTCGGTTCAAACCTGTACGGACGGTCTCACCTATTACTGGCTCATCTTTTCGTCTTCGCGCGACGGAAACCTGTTCAACATGGCCAACTTCAAGGCTCCGGCGCCGGCCACCCCCATTCCGACGTCTCAGCTTTATTTGACCGCCATTACGATCGACAAGAACAACCAGATTCAAACGTATCCGGCGCTCTATATATGGAACCAGCCGGCGATCAGCGCCGCCTTCAAGTCCAATCAGAGCAACCACACGCCCATCTGGGAGGAGGTGGCCATTCCGCCTCCGCCTCCGCCGCCCCCACCGCCGCAATAGGGAACCGGTAGCTACGTCATGCCGTGACGCCTGCCGCCACGCCGCGCGCGTGGCGGACCACCATGCGCTCTTCGTCGGTGGGGACCACGCGCACCCGGCACGCCGCGCCCTCCGGACTCACGATGGCGTCGCCCCGCTCGTTGCGGCCACTGTCCAACCGCACCCCGAGGTATTCGAGGCCCGTCGCGATCGCTGCGCGGACGGGCGCCGCGTGTTCGCCGATCCCACCGGTGAAGACGAGCGTGTCGATGCCGCCGATGGTGGCGACCATCGCGCCCACCCACTTGCGCGCGTTCCACACGAAGACATCGAGAGCGAGGGCGGCGCGCGGATCGGTGTCGCGCCGGGCGAGGAGTTCGCGCACGTCTCCCGTCGAACCGCTGAGCGCGAACATGCCCGCTCGATTGTTGAACAGAACGTCGAGCGCGTGAGCGTCGTACCCTTGCCGGACGAGATAGACGAGGAGCCCCGGGTCGATGTCTCCTGCTCGGGTCGCCATGACCAAGCCCCCGGACGGCGTGAATCCCATGGTCGTGTCCACGGCGCGGCCGTCGCGCACGGCGACCATGCTCGCTCCGCTGCCCAAGTGGGCGATCACCGCGCGCCCGAGGTCGCGCGCGCCGATCGTCGCCACGACGTATTCGTACGAGAGGCCATGGAAGCCGTACCGCCGCACGCCGGTGGCGAATAGCTCGTCGGGCAGGGCGTAGCGCTTCGCGACCAGGGGGAGCGTGCTGTGGAAGGCCGTATCGAAGCAGGCGACCTGAGGCCGGCCTGGCCATCGAGCGGCGACGGCGCGCATCGCTTCGATCTCCGCCGGCAGGTGCAGCGGTGCGAACGGGATGAGGTCCTGAAGCGCCGCGAGCAAGGCTTCGTCGACCCGTGCGGGAGCCGATCGATCGGCTCCGCCGTGCACGACCCGATGCCCGAACGCCTCGGGAGGCGGAATGTTCTTGCGCGACAGTTCCGCGAAGACCGCATCGACGGCCGCGGCGTGGTTTTTCACCGCTTCGCCGATCCGCTCGACGTTGCCGCGCAGGAGCGCCCTCTCCTCGGTCGCCTCCGCTTCGAAGAGCCCGTATTTCAACGAAGACGAGCCGCAGTTGATCGCAAGCACGCGCATGGGCTTTCGCCTATCCTTAGCATCGGTACTGGCTGGCGCGATGCGACGGGAGCGTTCACATGAGCACGACCATCAAGCATATTTTGGCGGCGCACGATTTCGCGGAGACGGCGCAATTCGCACTCGAGTATGCGCTCGACCTTGCCGAGCGCCTCGGCGCGCGGCTGACGATAGTCCACGCGTACGAGATCCCGGTCTACGGTTTCCCCGAGGGCTTCGCGCTCACGGCCGACGTCGTCGGTCGCATTCAGGAAATTGCGGGTAAGGCGCTCGAGGGGGTCGTTACGCGGGCACGTCGCCCTGGCGTCGAGGTCGATGGAATGCTGCGTCAGGGGGCGGCCTGGAGCGAGATCGCCGCCGCCGCCACCGAGACCAATGCCGGGCTCGTCGTGATCGGAACCCACGGCCGGCGCGGACTCGCGCACGCACTGCTCGGTAGCGTCGCCGAGAAGGTCGTGCGCACGGCGCCCTGTCCCGTACTGACGGTGCGTGCTCCCAAGAGCTCCTGAGAGGTGGCTCGAACCCCGCCCTCCTGGCCTCTGGCGTTCTCGCTCCTTGCTGGGTGCGGGTCCCCGCAGCGCACGGCGCACCCCTCCAGCAGCGTCCCGGCGAGCAAGGGCGCCACGTCTTCCGCGGCGACCGATGACACCGATGCCGGAGAAGGGGCGGACGCGTCCGCCGGCGCGGAGGCCTTTGCCGAGCCGCCGAGCATGGGCCCACGAGCCTTTCGCGTGCTCGGCCCGTTTCCGAACAGGCTCCCATCCGGCGGAAATGGTCGGCCTGGCCTCGACATGGATTACTTGAGCGCAGCCGGTGGCGAGGCGGCCTTCCGCATCGAACCAACGACGAGCGTCTCGTTCGACGGGCGCGTCGTGCCGGTTCGCGAGGTCGAACTCGACGCCTCGTCCAGACTCGACCTCGGAAAGCTGTTCGGGGGGCAGACCGATGCGGAGACCGCCTATGCCTACGCGCAATGGCCGGTGGCCAAACCGGAGAAGGCCCTCGCCGTCTTCGGCTCGGACGATGCGGCGGCGGTTTGGCTCAACGGCCAAGAAGTTCACCGCGTGGCCCGCGACCGCGCGCTCAGCCTCGACTCCGACCGTTTCGACTTGCCGCTCCGAGCGGGGATGAACCGACTGCTCGTCAAAGTCGAGAACAGCACGGGCAGCTGGGCGTTCGCGCTGCGCGTCTTCGACGGTGAAGGCCGAAATCGCTTCTTGGCCAGAGATGTCCGGCGCCACTTGGAATCGTTTCAGCCGGTCCCCGCGCTGGGCGGCTATCTGTTGGACGAATCTTTCCCCGACCTCGTCTGGAGCAATCCAATCGCCGCCGAGCGCGCCTTCGGAAATCAGGAAATGCACGTCGCCTGGTATGGGCCCGATCTCCTCCCGTCGGCGCGCCCGGCCCACGACGGACCGTACGCGGCCTTGGTCGAGACGAGGACGCGGGACGGATACGCCTACCGTCAGTTCGTTCCGTTTGCGAAGCTGCCCCCCGGCGCGGTCCCCTCGTTTCCGGCGCCTCCGACGAGAGAGCCGCCGCGGCTACGAAGCCCGTGGCCACTCGATTTCAATGAACCGCAGAAGGCGGAGCTCTCGCGCCACTTTTGGCTCGGTGCCGCGGAATTGTTCGCGCGCAGCCGGGACGGCGCGGTCGTGGCGCTTGCCCTCGCGC
>JBAULD010000504.1:0-11957 GCA_049578005.1 Polyangiaceae bacterium | reverse complement strand
GTCGGGGAGATCCGCGACGAGTTCGACGAGGAGCCGCAACGGGTCGTGAAGGTCCCGGGCGCAGAAAACGTGTGGGAGGTCGACGGGCGGGCGGCGATGGAGGAGTTTCGGGCGATCGGCGTCCATGTGCCGGACAAGGAGCTCGGCGAGCAGGTGGGCTCCTTCGTCGTCGAGCTCCTGGGCCGATTGCCTCGAGCGGGCGACCGAGTCGAGCTCGCGCGCGGCGCAACCGCCGAGGTGACAGCGATCAGCAGGCGGCGCGTGACACGAGTGCGGGTCACGGTGAACAAGCCGCCAGACGGAGACGCGACGTCACGCGCGACGGATTCGAGCGGTCAACTGTAGAGCGCTGGAGAAGGGCCCTCGTGAACGGGTGGAGACGGTGGGTCGTGCTTCCACGCGACTCGGTCGTGAGTCCACGCGGAGGCTTGCGGCGTCGTGTACGAAGGCCCGGGCCAGGCCTCCCGTCGACCCCCCTTCGGTGCAATACTCGCCCGCATGCCACATACCGAGAGCCCCGAGGTCGAGGTTCTTGCCGCGGATGCCGGCCGATGGGTCGCCGCCGTCGAAGTCCGTCCCGAACGGGGAGCTCCGGCGCAAACCAGCGAGGGGACACTGGTCTGCCGCATGTGCGGACCATGGCTCGTCAGCGACTTCAAGAACGAGACGAGCGGATTCGAAGGACACGGCATCAGCGGCTGGGACTCGGTGCACGGGAGATACGTCGGGACCTGGGTCGATCCCCTTCGCCGCGGACTCGTCGTCATGCAGGGACGATGGGACGTGGCGACACGGACAATGACGTTCGTGGGCGAGATGACCCGGCCGGACGGTTCGCGAATGCGCTGGCGAGAAGTGACCGAAAGACCCGAGGACGACGTGCGATGGTTCCGGTCCTTCGTCCCCTCACCGGACGGCGGCGAGTTCGAAGTGATGACCGTGCGCTACAAGAGGGACAAGACCTAGGCATGAATGCAGCATGAACGCCTGGGGGGGCAGAAAGCGGATGAGATGCCGAGTCCCCTGATCACGTCTACTCTCGCGGAGCAGACGGGTCTTACGGCCGAGGCGCTTCAGAGCGCCAGCGTAGAGGTCGAGCCGCTCGGCTCGCTCCTGCCGCCCGAAGGCGTCACGGCCGCGCGCATACGCGACGTCGTCACGCGAGCGAAGGCGCTCGCCGGCTTCGCGTCGCCCCGCATCGACGTCGCCGGCGTGCGGGGGAGCGCCGGACCGGCCGTGGCCGCGGCGCTTGCCCGGGCAGGCCGCCGAGTCGTCTTCGTCACGAACGATTCCGACTCCGCGCGACAGGCGGTCCAAGACGCGGGCTTCTTCATGCGTGGCGCGCTGGACGACGACGCCGAAGACACGGGCGAAGGAGAAGTTCTCCTTTTTGCGGCGAACGAGTCGTCGCCCTACGCCGACGTGAGCCCCGACCGCGCGGCCGCGATGAGCCGGATGGCAACCCTGTTCCACCTCGCGCACGAACGAGCCTGGAGCGTCGTCGCCGTTCCGGCGACCGCGCTCTTGCGCAAGGTCGTCCCGCGCAAGGAGCTCGAGCGGCGCGCCGACCGCATCGCGGCCGAAGCAGAGATCGACCGAGACGCGCTCTTGCGAACCCTGACCGAGGCGGGCTACTTGCGCGTGCCCGTCGTCGAAGATCGCGGCAGCTTCGCGGTGCGAGGAGCGCTGCTCGACATTTGGCCTCCGTCGAGCGACTTGCCCATGCGCGTCGAGCTCTACGGCGAGCTCGTGCTCTCGATGAAGCCCTTCGACCCGGGCGATCAAACGACGAAGAAGAACGCGCTCGACGCGAAGGAGCTCTGGCTGCCGCCCGTGCGCGAGGCGATTCTCGACTCGGGGAACGTGGCGCGAGCGCGAGCGCGTATCACGAATATGGCCGAGGCGATCGATTGGCCCACGACCAAGACGCGCGCCCTGATCGACGACGTCGTCAGCGGGCGAGCGTTCTTCGGAGCGGAAGGATTCCTTCCAGCGTACTACGACGAGCTCGAGCCCCTCCTCGCCTACGTGCCGAAAGACGCGGTCGTCGTGCTCGACGATCCTCCGTCGATCACGCGGGCCGTGCGCGACGAGCTTGCGCGCGCCGACGCCGATGCGAAGCACAAGGCGGGGGCTGGGCCGTCGTTCTCGCCCTCGGAATATTACCTGGACGAGGGGCGCGTGGCGGCGGACTTGGCGTCCCGGACACTCGTCGTTCTCCACCGCACGCCCGTGGCGGGCGGAGCGGAGGCAGGGCTGGGCGCGTTCGAGACGGCGCACGAACCGCTGGATCTGGCGTCCCGCGACAACGAAGACCTGACCCGAGCCGTGAAGGCGGCGCGATCATCGAAGGGGAAAAACGCGGGCCTCGCGCCTCTCGTGCGCCGAATCATGCACTGGCGCGAGCACGGCCTCGCGGTTTTCTTGGCGGCACGCGCGCAGACGCAGGCCGAGAGGCTCGTCACGCTCCTCGGACACCAGGGCGTCCTTTGCAAGGCGCGTTTGAGCGCGTTCGACCCGATGTGGCTCGATCGGCCGGCCGACCAGGTGCAAGTCGTCGTCGGCCCGCTCGCCCGCGGCGTGATTCTTCCGGCCGACGGCCTGGTGCTGGTCACCGAAGAGGAGATCTTCGGCTCCCGAGTGCACCGTCGGCGCGAGCGGGCTCGGAGCGCCGACAAGGCGCGCGCGTTTCTGGAAGACCTGCGCAGCCTCGCCCCGGGCGACTATGTCGTGCACGTCGAGCACGGTATCGGCAAGTACCACGGGCTCGTGCACAAGAAGGTGTCCGGACTGACGGTCGACCTCATCGCGATCGAGTATGCGGGCGGCGACAAGCTCTACCTGCCGGTCTGGCGCCTCAACCAGCTCGAGAAATATGCGGGCGGCGAGAACGCCCAGCCCAAGCTCGACCGACTCGGCGGGAGCTCGTTCACTCGAACGAAGGCCCGAGTTGCCAGAGAAGTGCGCAAGATGGCCGACGAGCTGTTGCGGCTGTACGCCGAACGGCACGCCGCACGCGCCGATCCCCTCACGCCCGCGGACGACGAGTACCGCGCCTTCGAGGCGACGTTCCCGTACGACGAGACGGCGGATCAAGCGCGCGCCATCGACGAAGTGAACAAGGATCTGGAATCGACGCGTCCGATGGATCGCCTGGTCTGCGGCGACGTCGGCTTCGGCAAGACGGAAGTCGCACTGCGTGCCGCATTTCGCACGGCGATCGGCGGCCGGCAAGTGGCGCTCCTTTGCCCGACGACCGTCCTGGCTGCGCAGCACTTTCGGACTCTCGAAACCAGAATGGCGGGCTACCCGATCGTCGTCCGTGCGCTGTCGCGATTCCAGTCGAAGAAGGAACAAGAAGAAACCGTGCTCGGTCTGCGCGACGGGAACGTCGACGTCGTCGTCGGAACGCACAGGCTCCTCTCGAAGGACGTGCACTTCAAACGCCTCGGCTTGCTCGTCGTCGACGAAGAGCAGCGTTTCGGCGTGACGCACAAGGAACGCATCAAACAGCTGCGTGCCCAGGTCGACGTTCTGACGCTCACGGCGACGCCCATCCCTCGTACGTTGCAAATGGCCGTCAGCGGGGTGCGGGACCTTTCGCTGATCACCACCCCGCCGGTCGACCGGCGCGCCGTGCGAACGATCGTGACCCGATGGGACGAGCAAGTGGTAAGAGAGGCGATCGAGCGCGAGCTGGCGCGCGGCGGGCAGTGCTTCTACGTCTACAACCGGATCGACAAGCTCTACGAAAAGGCCCAGCGCGTTCAGGAGCTCGTGCCGACCGCACGCGTCGCCGTCGCCCACGGGCAGATGGGCGAGGCCTCCCTCGAAGAAACGATGCTCGATTTCGTCGACGGGCGATACGACGTCCTCGTGTCGACAGCGATCATCGAGAGCGGTCTCGACATCCCGCGAGCAAACACGATGATCATCGACCGGGCAGACCTCTTCGGCCTGGCGCAGCTCTACCAGCTCCGCGGCCGTGTCGGACGCGGCAAGGAGAGGGCGTACTGCTACCTCGTCGTTCCGCCCGAGAACGCGATGAGCGACGAGGCGCGCTCGCGAATCGAAGCCCTCGAGCGGCATACCGAGCTCGGGAGCGGCTTCCAGATCGCTTCGCTCGATCTGGAACTTCGCGGTGCCGGCGATCTCCTCGGCGCAGAACAATCGGGGAACGTAGCGAGCGTGGGACTCGACATGTTCTGCCGGATGTTGGACGACGCCGTCCACGAGCTGGGCGGCGAAGAAGTCACGCACGATGTCGACCCGGAGCTCAGCTTCGACGTCGAAGCTCTCCTGCCGGACGACTACGTGAACGACGTCGGGATTCGGCTGTCGCTCTACAAGCGGCTCGCGAGCGCCGTCGACGAAGGGCACGTCTCCGAGATCGCCGCCGAAATGGAAGATCGCTTCGGCGCACCTCCCGAGGCGGCGCGTCGGCTGGTCAAACTCATGTCGCTCAAAACGGAGTTGAGGCGCATGCGAGCGCTCGGATGCGAGGCGAGCGAGCAATCGGTGATCTTGCACCTGCGCGACGACACACCGCTCGATCCGGAAAAGATCATGGCACTCATCAAGAAGACGCGCGGCGCGTGGAGGCTCACCCCCGACATGCGCCTCTCGCGTCGATTCGAATCGGGAGGTGACGGGTTGGCCAACGCCGAGTCGGCGCTTGCCGAGCTGTCGAAGTGTTCGAAAGACGCCGCGTAGTCGATTGGAGCGAGCGCCCCGCGGGGCCGTCGCGCGGTCGTGCGAGGATCGGGTCACTGGAGGTGGCGCGACGACGCGCCCCGCGAGGCGCTCGGCCCGGACGTCATTTCAAGTGTCGTGCCGCGAGCTCTAGCCATCGCCCACGGGGTTAATCTCGGGCGGAGATTGGGGGCCGAACGAACACAGTTGACGAACGGTCCGTGACGCGAGCGTGCGTTCGTGGCAGGATGGGATGGTCTTCAGGTTGGTACGGAATTCGTGTCGGGTATGGTTGTGTGCGATGCGTGAGTACGGCCGCACGCGCGGACGCGAGTGACGAATTTTGCTTATTCCCTTTGTCCACGGAGCGGACAAACATGGCGGACATGGCTAAGGTGACTGGGGCGCGGACAGCGGACATGCAGGGCTCGGAGCAGCGGTCCCGCCGCAAGCGAGCCAACGGCGACTCGAATCACGCCTTCGTGCGCGCGTTCGCGGACGCGCTCCGGGACATCCTGCACCACGAGCGGCGTCGCGCTGCGTGACGCTCCGGGGAAAAACGCTGTTCGTCACCGGCGCCAGCCGCGGCATCGGCAAGGCGATCGCGCTCCGAGCCGCACGCGACGGCGCGAACGTCGTGATCGCTGCGAAGACTGCAGAGACGAATCCGAAGCTGCCGGGAACGATTCACTCCGCGGCCGAGGAGATTCGACAAGCGGGGGGGAAAGCGCTCGCCTGCGTCGTCGACGTGCGTTTCGAGGATCAGATCCGTGCGGCGGTCGACCAAGCGGTGGCGACCTTCGGCGCGATCGACGTGCTCGTCAACAACGCGAGCGCCATAAGCCTGACCGGAACCCTCGACACGCCGTTGAAGCGCTTCGACCTCATGCACCAAATCAACACGCGCGGCTCGTTTGCGTGCTCGCAAGCGTGTATTCCTCACCTGCTGAAGGTGAAGAACCCTCACATTCTCAACATCGCGCCGCCCCTCGACCTCAGGGAGAAGTGGTTCGCTCCGCACGTGGCGTACACGACGGCCAAGTTCGGGATGAGCCTCCTCGTCCTCGGGATGGCCGGTGAGTTTCGCAGCTCCGGAATCGCAGTGAACGCCCTGTGGCCGCGTACGGTCATCGCCACGGCCGCCGTTCAGAACCTGCTCGGCGGGGACAGCGTCGTCCGTGGAAGCCGCACGCCAGAGATCATGGCCGACGCGGCCCACGCGGTCCTGACGCGTCCGAGCCGCGAGTGCACGGGCAATTACTTCATCGACGAAGAGGTCCTCCGCGCGGTCGGCGTCACGGATTTCGACTCGTATCAAACCGTTCCCGGGGCAGAGCTCATTCCAGATTTTTTCATCTGAAGACGGGGATGGATACCGCCGAGGCCGAGCGCTTGCGCCGCGAGATTTTGGGCGACATCGGGGCCCTCCTGCGGGACGAGCTCATCGCCGAGGCGTGGGGGAGGGTCCTGGTCCAGGTCGTACACACTCCGGAGGGCGAACCTGCGGTCGCCGGGATCGACGTCGAGGAGATCGTGGGCGACGAAGCCGAGGTCGACAAGGCTTTCAGCAGTAGCGCGGCCCGAGCTCTGCTGCCGACTCTGGCCAAGGCGACGGAGGCGCTGTGCGCCCTCGATGACGTCGAGCTCGATGAAGTGGGCGGTGGGACTTTCGTGCGTCTCACCGACGGCTTCGCGTGGCTTCCCGGGCTCGTGCGCACACCGAGCCTGGACTTCGATCGCGAACGCGACGTCCTCGTCGCGCGGATGCGCGAGAAGAACGAAGCCGTGCGTCGCCGCTTCGCTTCCGCGACCGTCGGATTCGACGTAGAGGCGTCCGCTGCGCAGTGGACGACCGGAGGGCGACCGCTCGGGACGGCGCGAGCTACGCTCATCGGCACGTTCGCTCACGGACCGCGCACGTGGGCGTGGGCGTGGAGCAATCCCAACGCGCCCGAAACCGTTCGGAAGTCGTCCGCCGCGCTCACCGACGCGCTCGCCGAGCGGAATCTCTGGGAGATTGCGACCCCCGTCTTTGCCACCGATGAACCGACCGCCTGGGCGCTCGCAGCGCTGATTTGCGATCGCGCGGGCGCAGATGGGGTTCAACGACTTGCGGTCGAAGACGGGGCGATCTTCGTGCTTCTACGAGATATCCGGGATGCTTGACGAGTCCGCCGGCGGCGCCCGCCGCGTCACACGATGCGGTCGACGATGCCGAAGTGGTGCTTGACGTGCGCCAGGAGCTGGCGATCGGAAGGATGATCGGCGCTCTCGACGCCGACTACGCTCGTCTCGAGCGCGGGCGCGTTCTTGTGTAGGAAGCGCAAAAACTGCAGCTTGGCGGTGGAGGGACCCAAGATGAGAATCTTGTCGGAGCCCTCGAGAGCTTTGGCGACGTCCGCGAAGAAGTGAGGCAAGTCGTCGGGGTGATGGTGACCCTCGCTCGCCCCTTTCGAGTGGCGATGAATGTGCTTGGCAGGTGCTTTGACCACCGACTCGTCGAAGCTGGCCGGGCTCACATGAAAGATGCGCGCCTCGTGATGATCGATCCAGACCGCAGAACCAGCGTGAAGGGGCATTGTCCGTTCGTTCCTCCTGCGCGCGGCCACCGCGCACGGATCACCTTACACGAGAGAGCGCTGTCTCGCCGAGCGCGCGCGCTCGAGGCTCGCGGCCGCTCCGCCCGTCCGTGTAGCGCGGCCGAGTCACCCCATCCGCCCCTCGGGATGCGAAGTAAGCGCGGAGGACGTCGCGAGCGAGCACGTTGGCCTTGATTCGCCACGTCGGACGGTTGACGACGAGCACCGCGACGGCGACCTGCCGGAGGTCGTCCGTTGGCTTCATCGGCGCAAACCCGGTGAACCATGTGTAGTAGCGACGGCTTTCACCGTCGGTCAACGTGCCGGTCTTGCCGGCCACGGCGATCCCCGGAAGGAACGGCTCGCCGCGCGCATCGTGAAACGCCCGCCTGCTCGTCCCCTCGCGGACCGTCTGCTGCATCATCGTGGCGACCTTTTCGGCCGTGTCGAGCTCGATGGCTCGAACGGGCTCCGGGGCGGCCGGGGCCTTCCAAACCTCCGTGCCGCGTGCGTCGACGATGGCGTCGACGATCGTCGGGCGCACCGCTTCGCCGCCGCGAGCCACGATCAAGCTGATCTCGGCGGCCTCGATCGGGGACAGAGTGCTGTTCCAGAAGCCGGCCGCCGTGCGAGCGAACTCCAGCGGGTCTTGGGGCACGCGCAGCGCGCTCGACTGGACCGGCACGTCGAACGCGACGTCGCGCGCGTATCCGAACCTGCGCGCCATCGCGTCGAGCTGTTCGGGCGACAGGCGTTGCATGGCCAAGCGCGCAAACACGGCGTTGATGCTTCGGCCCATGGCGCCGGCGAGCGTGGTGCACCATTTGTCGCGTCGGGGATCCTCGATGAGGTCGACGGCGGCGATGTGCTGCTCGCCGCCCAGATAACACTGCTTGGTGTCGGGTCCGAGATGGGCGTCCTCGACCAGAGCCGCCGCGGTAACGATCTTGAACACGCTCGCCGAAGGCGCGGTCGCCTCGGCACAAAGGTCGCGGTCCGGTCCATCTTCGACGTGGTTTGCGTACACGAGCAGCCGGCCGCTCAGCACGTCCACGAGCACGACCGCCGCCTCGGGCAGGTGACTCGCTTTCATCAGAGCGGCAACCGTTTTTTGGAGGCCCGGGTCGAGCGTCAGCCGCGCCGTGCCCCCCTGAACGGTCGCGGTGGCGGCACCGTCTCCCAAGGTGATCCGCGTCAGGTCCAGTCCCGCGAATGGGGGCGCGGGCGCTGGCGGGCGACCCGGGTCGGCCCTCGCCCCCTCCGTGCGGATGACGAGAGGCGGCAACACCGCATCGCTCGAAGCGGGGGGCTTTGCCGTGCCCGCGTGGAGTGCGCGCCGTTCGAAACGTGCGGACACGAGCAAGAGGCCGGCGCCGGCGAACGCTGCACAGAGGACGCCGTAGCGCATCTACCAGTCCTGGTCGCATGTCCCCGCTGAAAGGGGCAAGAAAAGTAAGCTATCTTCGGGTACGGATGCGGCGAAGCACGCGTGCTCTGGTCGCGGCGGCCCTGCTCGCCTGTCCGCGTGCGTGGGCCGAGACGCACGGCACTGCGCCCGCCGGCGGGGGGCTCCCCGAGCTCGTCGTGAGCGTGGACTTGGCCGACGGCGTGGTCGAAGCCAATGGAGCGCGCGTGCCGATTTCGCTCGACCGTGCGAAGCTCCCGGCAGACGCCGAGGTGATCGTCGAACCGATCGCCGTAGGCCTCGGCAAGCACGTCGTCCACGTGCGAGTCCCCAGCAGGGACAGCACCTCGGGGATCGCGTGGGAAGGGATTTTTGCCTCGGGTCGGACCGCACCGATCTTCTCGGGAGTGACAGGACTGGTCGATGGCGACCCGGGGGAGCGGACCGGCAAGATGGTCCAAACCATCGCGAATGGCTCTACGACCTTCCTCCTCGTAGGCGACGTCCGTGAGGATCTGAGTCTCTGCGGGCAAAGCCTGACGCTGCTCGATCCGCTGGCGCTCTACCCTTCCTCGCTCACGCTGCGCCCGGCAACTGTCCAGCGGCTTAGCTCCGAGCAGCGAGCAGGCGCGCAAAAGCTCGTGGCCACCGTCAAGGGGCAAGGGGCGGACGCGGCTCTGGCGCGGCTCTTGGTCGCCCGCGGGTCGAGCGTCGCCGGGTCGCGAGGAGCGGAGCTCACGGACGGCGACCCGAACACGGCGTGGTTCGAACGAAGGCCCGGGGCAGGCCAGGGCGAGTTCGTCGTCATGGCGGCGCCGCGAGACGTGCCCATCGCGAAGATGCAGGTGGTCCTCGCCCCTCCGGACGCAAAGGGGTCGAACGTGGCGGCGCCTCGAGCGTTCTATCTCGTGACGAATACGCAGACGTTCGAGGTGACCGTGCCCGAGGACGCATGGCAAAAACCTGGCAAGAGCTACGAGATCGCGTTTCCCGAGCCTATCGAGGCGTCCTGCGTCGGCCTCGTGCTCGACACGGCGTACGCGCACGTCCTTGCACATCCGGACGTTGGGATCGCGGAGCTCGTCGCCTATAGCGAGTTCGATGGGCCGGGCGCTTCGCTCGGCGACGTGGCCAAGAAGCTGTCGAGCGATCGGGGGATCGCAGCGATGCAGGTGCTCGAGCGCGCTGGCGATGGCTCGCTCTCGGCCGTCGGCGCTGCCTTCGAAGGACTCGACCCGGCCGGGAGGGCGCGAGCGATGGACGTCGCTGCAGCGCATGAGCGGTGCGAGGAAGCGGCCCCGCTCCTCGCGCAGGGACTCTGCAGTCGACAAGGAGAGGCGCCCCGCAAGGCGCGCGAGAAACTCGAACGATGCAAGGGGGCGGCGTCCGCGCTCGCAACGCGCATTCGACAGGTCGCGTCCGAGCGTGCCTGCGTCGCGCCGACGCTCGCCGCGATTGCGCCCGAGGACGCGATCGATCCAATCGCGGACGCGATTGCTTCGACGCCCGAGGCGGATGCGGAAACGCGCGCGGTCCTCCGGGCGGCGCTGTCGGTAGCCCTGAACGCGGCGCAGCCGGGGAGGCTCGCGAAGCTGCTGAGCGATGGGCGGCGCAGCGCGACGGCACGATTGGAGTTCATGCGCGCCGCCGGACCGCACATCGTAGAGGCACCGACCGAGAGCGAGGCCGTCGTCGGGGAGCTCCTGGGCGGCGCGCCCCCCGTGCGCGCCCGGTATCTGGTGCTCGGTCCGCTCGAGTCGCTTGCTCGCGTCGGCGACGCGGCGGCGGCGGCGCGTGTGGTCGCGGCCGTCCTGAGCGACTCCGAGTGGGTCGTTCGAGCGCGCGCGGCAGGGGCCGCTGCGGGGTTGCCCCAGGCGAGCGCCTCGCTTCTGGTAGCTGCGCGCGATCCGGCGCCGCGGGTTCGCGAAGCGGCGCTTCAGTCACTCGCCGCCACGTCGTCTCCGGCGGCGATTCCGGTGGCCAAAGCGCTCCTCTCGGGCGACGTCTGGTCGTTCGTCAGGGTCCAGGCCGTCGCAGTATTGACCAATGCACCTGCCTCACCCGACATCGACAGCGCGCTCGGCCGGGCCCTCCGCGATCCTTCTGTCGGGGTACGCGGCGCCGCCGTCGTGGCGCTCGGCCGGCACCGGTCGCTCGCGTATCGCGACGGGATTCGCGAACGCCTCGACGACGGCAACGAAGACAGCGAAGTGAGGGCCGCTGCCGCGGGGTCCCTCGGCGGGATGTGCGACGCTCGATCGACCGACCGCCTGACGGAGTTGGCTCGGGGTCTGGGTGTTCCCGGGACCCGCGAGGAGGACCAGCAGGTCGCCCTGGGTGCCCTCGTCGGACTTGCAAACCTGCGGCCGCGCGATTTGCGCGAGCGCCTGGCACCGCTTCTCGTGGCCGGCGCGCCGCCTTTCGCGCGGACCGCCGCCGAACGGGTTCTTTCGTCGGGGCCGGGGTCCTGTCGTTAAACGCCGCTGCCGTTCCGACGGAGTCAGCCCGGAGAAAGCCCCTCGGCTTCCTTGTCGGCCTCCGGATGGAGCGGCACGATGCGCGTGGCGGGAGGGATCGCTGGTTGCGCCGGATCTTCGCGGATCAGCACGACGTCGCCCGGACGGATGCGGTCTATGCGCCAGTTGAGCTGATATTCAGGGCCATTGCTCGCCCCGATGTGCACCGTTTCGGCACGGCAAACGAACGTCCCCTTGTAGACCACGGTGCCCTTGCCGTTCGGATCGACGAACATGGCGCTCGGCTGCTCCCCACCAGTCACGATCGCTACGAGCTTTAGCTCGTCGAGCGAATACTGGGCGAGCTCCACCCGGCGCTGATTGACAGCCTGTTTGGCCGCCTGTTGATTTTGAACGAGGAAACTCCGGAACGGATCGCGATTGTGGTCGCTCTCCACAAAGTCGATCTCGGAATATTCCGGCCCCTTCAGCTCCGGGGGAAGGCTGGCCGCACTCGCCGACGCGGCCGCCGCCATTCGATTCGGCGGGGGGGGTGCGACCGGAGTCGCGTTGCCGCAGCCGGCTGCAAAGCCGGCGAGAACGCTCAGGGCGACCCGTCCGCGTCGAGAACCAGCCGACTTCATGGGGTCCCCGTACTGGGCTGCGGCTTGGCCGCCACCGCCTGGCCGCCGGGCACCGCCGGGCCGCGAGTCGCCACCTTGGGTTTGATGGCATGAAACGCCGTGGCCAAGCACTTCGCCTTGAGGATGATCTCGTCGCCGACCGTTTTGGGCTCGGAGAGCTCTATATCCTCGACATTGATGA
>JBAULD010000503.1:0-9660 GCA_049578005.1 Polyangiaceae bacterium | reverse complement strand
GTCCGAGGCCGCCGCAACGCCGGGGGTCGAGTCCCTCGAGCGCGTGCGTCGAACGCGAAGGGAGCTCGAAGCACACCAACTCTTCAAGGACGCGGACAACCAGGTGATCCTCGAGCGCGCCGAGATGGCGGTGCGACTCGCGACGTGGCTGGTGGCGCGAACGGACCGGGGTGAGCACCCGACGGCAACGAGTTACAGCGAGGTCGAGTGGCTTGCCCGGTGGTACTCCGAGGAGGGGGGATTCATCGACTGGGCGCGTCGCCGCGCCCGCGGCAGCGAGTCTCGCCCGTTCGGTCGCGGCGCGAACGCCATTGTGGCGGCGGTCGACGAAGTGCGCGTCAAGCTCGACCGGAACTTTGCGCGGGCACTTCCGGAGTGGCTCAAGGCGGATTCGCCGGAGAACGCGATCGTCTCGATCGAGCACGCGGTCGATCGCTTCGCCGTGCGCTTCCTCGCCGAGCGCGCGGATCGCCGGCTCTTGGTTCTGCTCCTCGACGGGATGGCCTGGGCACAGGCGGTCGAGATCCTGGGCTCGCTCAAAGCATGGGGCTTGCTCGGCTGGCGTGCGGTCAGCGGGGCGGGGGCGACGGTTGCGCCCGTCATCGCTTCGCTGCCGACCGTGACCGAGGTGAGCCGCGCGGCGTTCTTCAGCGGGAAGCGCACGCCCCCGGGGCGCGCGGAGCCGACGGACAAAGACCCGGAGCGATGGGCGGCGCACGTCAAGCTGCGGCCATTCGTTCCTCGCGGAGAAGCGCCGCGGCTTTTGCTCCGCGCAGAGGGGCACACGTCGAGCGGCGCCGTATCGGCCGAGGCGCTCAGCCTTGTCGCAGATACCGAGCAGCGGGTCGTCGGGATTGTGATCAATGCGATCGACTCGTCTCTCAAGGCCGACACCCAGCAACGGATGTATTGGACTGCGAGCCACATCCAGTCGCTTCCGGAGCTCCTGGAAGCCGCGCAAGCCGCGGGACGTGCGGTCCTCCTGGCAGCCGATCACGGGCACATCGCCGCCGACCATCTCGAGAGCGTGCCCGCGGCGACGGACTCGAAGCCGCGATGGCGCGTCTGGAAAGACCCGAGTGAGCCGCTCGCGGAGTACGAGGTCGGGTTCGAGAAGTCCATCGCATGGGCGCCCCCGGGGGCGCATGGGGTCGTGCTCCTCGCTGACGACGCGCATCGCTACGGGGGCGGAGCCCACACCGGAGAGCACGGAGGAGCCACGCTCGCGGAAGTGGTGGCGCCCGCGATCTTGGTCGGGGCCGACACGCTCGCAGGGCGGTTCGGTGCGTCCGATGAAGACGTCGCCCTCCGCGTCTCGGCCTTCCCGGAGCCGAGCTGGTGGTACCCCATGGTGTCAGCGCCCGCGCCTTCTCGCGAGTCGCCCGAGGCTTCGCCCAAGCGAAGACACACGCCGAAGCCACCCCGCGTGACGGCCCAACTGGATCTGATCCAGCCCCCACCGGCGCCTTTCGCTGCGCCGGTGGTCCATCCGCTCCGTGCCGTGGTCGAGCGCTCCCGCGTATTCGCGGAGGCCGGTCTGTCGGAGGCTCGGAAGGCGCAGGTGCTCGCCGCCATCGATTTTCTTGCGCGACGCGACGGGGAGCAAGCTCCGCTTGGGGCCTTCGCCGTCGCCATGGGGATCGTGGCGATGCGCGCCCGCGGCCTCGTCGAGGTGCTCGCGGAACGGCTCAACGTCGACGGGTTTATGCTGCTCTCGTACGACCCCGTCAGCGACCTCGTGAAACTCGACGCGGCAAAGCTCAAACAGATCTACGGCGACTCGTGACGACTGCGGACCTCACAAGACTGAAGCGGCAGCAGATCGTCGACGCGCTCCGGCGCGGCACGGTCCCTCGGCGCGGGCTCGAACAGTTCGCGGTCGGGATGGATCGATTCGCGAAAGCAATCGATCAGGAGCTGGGCTCGACCGAGGCGGGGCAGGGGAGCTTCAAGGCGATTCGCGGGGAGTACGGCACGGGGAAGACGTTCTTTGCGCGGTGGCTCGAGCATCGAGCGCTCCAGCGAGGCTTTGCGACGTCCGTCGTGCAGATCTCCGAGACCGATACGCCGCTCTATCGGATGGAAACGGTGTACCGGCGCGCGCTCGAGAGCCTTCAGACGAAGGAGTGGGAGCAAGGGGCGTTTCGCTCGCTCCTCGAGCGTTGGTTTTACACGCTGGAGGAGGAGGTCCTCGCTGACGGCCGCATCGCAGAGACGGACAGCGACGCTCTCGGGAGAGCCGTCTCGGAGCTGCTGGAGAAGCGGCTTGCGAGCGTGAGCGCGATCCAGCCGCAGTTCGCGGCGGCGCTACGAGCCGCGCACGCAGCGCGGCTCGCCAACGACAGCGCGACGGCCGAGGGACTCCTCGGGTGGCTCATGGCGCAGCCTAACGTCGGATCCGACATCAAGAGGCGCGCGGGCATCAAGGGGGAGGTCGACAATCTCGGTGCGTCGGGCTTCTTCCGCGGTCTCCTCGAGCTGCTGCGGCAGACCGGCCGCAAAGGATTGCTCCTTGTCCTCGATGAGTGCGAGACGATTCAGCGGGTGCGATCGGACCTGCGCGAGAAGAGCCTGAACGCCCTCCGCCAGCTCGTGGACGATCTCGACGCGGGCCGCTATCCCCGGATGTTCGTCGTCGTGACGGGGACGACGGCGTTCTTCGAGGGGCCGCAGGGGATCAAGCGCCTGCCGCCGCTCGAGCAACGGATCCACGTCGACTTCTCCGGCGACCCGCGGTTCGACAGCGCGCTGGCGCCGCAGGTGCGACTCACCCCATTCGACATGGATCGGCTCATCGAAGTGGGTCGGAAAGTGCGGGACCTGTACCCGACGGAGCACGCGGAGCGAGTCGGCGAACGAGTCGACGATGACGTAATCCGCCTCCTCGCGCAGGGAGTGACGGGAAAGTTGGGGCAGCGGGTCGGCGCCGCCCCACGGCTCTTCCTCCGAAAGCTTGTGGGCGAGCTGCTCGACAAGGTCGAAGAGCACGAGGACTATGTCCCGAAACGCGACTTCAAGCTGGTAGTCTCTGCGGCCGAGATGTCCGCCGAGGAGCGGGAAGCCGCGGGGGTAGAGCGGTCCGTCGACGACATCGCGCTCGACCTCGGGACGAAGCAAGGCCCGTCGAGCGATGGCTCGTGAGCGCGTTCGACAGACTCTCCCCGGCGCTGCAGTACCAGATCACGCAAACGCTCGGGATCTCCGAGCTCCGGCCCGTTCAGGAGCTGACGATCCCGCACGTGCTCGACGGAAAGAACTGCGTCGTCCTCGCGCCGACCGCAGGGGGAAAGACGGAGGCCGCGTTCTTCCCGGTGCTCTCCCGCGTCGACGCGGAAGACTTGCGCCCCGTGTCGGTGATTTATACATCGCCGATTCGCGCGCTTCTCAATAACCAGGAGGAGCGGGTGGCGCGATATGCCGCGACGATCGGTCGCCGCGTCTTCAAATGGCACGGCGACGTCGGGCCGACACAACGTCGTCGGTTCCTCGACCATCCGGCGGATATCCTCATGACGACGCCGGAGTCGCTCGAGGCGATGCTCATGAGCACGCGCGTCCCTGCGCGCCGGTTGTTCGAGGGGCTCGAGGTCGTCATCGTCGATGAGGTGCACGCGTTCGCGGACGATGACCGAGGAGCCCACCTCTCGTCGTTGCTCGAGCGCTTGTCCCGGTATTGCGGACGTGATGTGCAGCGGATCGGACTCTCCGCGACCGTCGGGAACCCGGACGAGATCCTCGAGTGGCTCCGTGGGCGCTCCAAGCGGGAAGGCGTGGTTATTTCGCCGCCGCGCCCTCCCGTGAACCCGTACGTGAGCCTCGACTACGTCGGGAGTATGGCGAACGCCGCGATCGTCGCCGAGCAGATGCATCGCGGCAAGAAGCGCCTCGTCTTCGTGGACTCCCGGCGGGGAGTCGAGGAGTTCGGCAGGGAGCTCAGCGCTCGCGGCGTCGCGACGTTCCTCGCACACGGATCCCTGTCCATCACGGCGCGGCGCGACGCCGAACGGGCATTTGCCGAGGGGAGCGACTGCGCCATCGTGGCGACCAGCGCCCTCGAGCTCGGGATCGACGTCGGAGACCTCGACCACGTTCTGCAGATCGATTGCCCGGGGACGGTCGCGAGCTTTTTGCAGCGCATGGGACGTACGGGCCGCCGGGCCGGCGCGACGCCGAACTGCACGTTCTTGGCGACCAAAGAGCCAGCCGTGCTCCAAGCGGCGGCCCTCCTGCGCCTTCATCGGCGGGGCTTCGTAGAGTCTGTCCATCCGTCACGCCGAGCCGCGCACATGCTGGCGCACCAGTTGCTCGCGCTCTCGATCCAAGAGCAGGGCGTTCCGGTGAGCGACTGGTGGGGATGGCTGGAGGGGGCGACGCCGTTTCTGGAACTGACTGCGGCCGAGCGCCAGTCCGTTCTTGACCGCATGCTCACGGAGCAGATTCTCGTCGCTGCCGATGGACGGCTCACGCTCGGCCCGCGCGGAGAACGACTCTACGGTCGCAAGCACTTCGCGGAGCTTTACGCGGTGTTCTCGATGCCCCGTGCCATCACGGTCTGCGTCGGGGACCAGGAGATCGGCACTGTGGACGGAGCGTTCCTGCAGGGGGCGGAGCCTGGGAGCCGCAACTCGACGTTCTTGCTCGGAGGTCGGGCCTGGGAGCTAACCCACGTCGACTGGAGCAAGGGGCGCTGCTCGGTGAAGCCGGCGGAGGGGGGCGCGAAGGCGGCGCGGTGGTTCGGGGGGCCCGGCGCGCTGAGCTACGAGCTGTGTCAGTCGATGAGAGAAGTGCTCGCCGGTGACGGTGCGGACGCGAGTTGGTCCAAGCGCGCGACGGAGGTGATCGCGCGCCTCCGAGAGGAGCACTCGTTCCTTCGGGATGGGGAGCACGCGCCGATGGTGTCGGAGGGAGACGGGATCACGTGGTGGACGTTCGCGGGGGCCCGGGCGAATCAGTTGCTCGCGCGCGTGATCGAAGGGGAGCTTGGTGGGCGGTGTGTCGTGCGGGACACGTCGATCTCGTGTTGGGAGGCAGCGGGAGCCAGCGTCGTCGCGCTTCGGGAGCTAGTGAAGCGGCTGGCGGCGGAGGGCCGTCCGAACCTGGAAGACGCCCGTAGGTTTCCGACGCCATCAGGGCGCGCGAGGCTCTCGAAGTTCGAGCCGTGCCTGCCCGAGGCGCTGGTTCTCGATCTCCTCCGGGAACGAGCGGTGGACGAAACAGGGGCTCGCGCCGCGGTATCGATGTCGATGTCGCGTGATGAATCGTAGAGGCAGTCACCAATGAGCGCATGGGTCATCAAGGGCCGCCCCTCGATTAACGATCTTGCGCTGATGCTCGTGCCGGGGAAAAAGGAAGAATGGATCACGCGGAAGCCACCCCGTACGTGGGCTGCGGGTGATCTGGCATTTATGTGGAAGGGCGCACCCGCGCTCTGCGTGCTGGGCCTCGCTGAGATTGTGAGCATTCGCCCGCCCGACGCGACCGGCGATTCGTGGTTCACCCTTCGTTACACCACCGGACCGCTGCGGCATCCGTTGGGGATCGAGCTGCTTCGCGCTGATCGCCTCCTCGGCGACGCGTCGTTTCTCAAGTCGGGAGCCGCAGGAACCGTCTTCGCGCTGAGCGCGGATCAGGGCACCCATTTGATGAATCTCGTCCGCGACGCGAATCACGAGGGTCTTCCTCACGCGAAGAGCCTTCCGACCTCGGGCGGTGGAGACTCCGTGATCGGTGCCGCCGAGCCCAAGCTCGCCTTGACCGTTCGCCAGCCGTGGGCGGAGCTCATCGTGCGCGGCGAAAAGACGATCGAGGTACGGTCGATTCGGACGAACATCCGCGGGCGCGTCCACGTCTACGCGAGCCTGGGCGAGACGCACGCCGAACATCGAGCACGAGTGAATCGTCGATACGGGTTGGACATCGAGCGGCTCCCACGCGGAGTGCTTGTCGGCACCGTCGAGATCGTTGGGTGCCGCCCGCTCACGGTTGGTGACAGCGGGGCCGCAGCCTTCCCCGTGCCGGAGAACACGGGCGACTTTGCGTGGCTTTTGGGCTCGCCGGAAGCTGCGGCCAGGTGGGTCAAACCCACGAAGCATCCGCAGCCGGTCTTCTTCCGACCGTTCTGACCATCGTGCGGCGATCTGGGAGACGCGCGGGCGCGGGCTGTGAGAACCTTCTCACGCGCGAGCGGTTCACCAGACGTCTCCTCTTGACGCGATGGGTAAAACCCGATGATATGCCGCGCTTGGGTCCCGCGAGTTGCGGCAGGGATCACTGGGTGGGTCGTCGATGCAGAGCGGTCTCGAGGCGGCGGCCGGCGTTCGCGAAGGCGACTTGCTCGCTGGCAAGTACCGCGTAGACCGCTTGCTCGGCGTCGGGGCAATGGGCGCGGTCGTGGCCGCGCACCATGTGCACCTCGACACGAAGGTCGCCATCAAGTTCATCCTGCCGGCCATGCTGGCTAACCAGGAGGCCGTTCGCAGGTTTGCCCGGGAGGCCAGGGCGGCGGTCAAGATCACGAGCGAGCACGTGGCCCGGGTGCTTGATGTCGGCACGCTGGAAAACGGCGCGCCGTACATGGTCATGGAGTTCCTCGATGGGCTGGACCTCGCCCATTGGCTCGAACGCCAGGGTCCGCTGCCGATCGAGCAAGCGGTCGATTTCATCCTCCAGGCGACGGTCGCGGTCGCCGAAGCCCATGGACTCGGGATCGTTCACCGCGACTTGAAGCCCTCGAATCTGTTTTGCGTCCGCCGTGCGGACGGACAGCTCTCGGTCAAAGTGCTCGACTTCGGCATCTCCAAGGTCACGGGGTCGGGCTTCGCGAGCTTGGACATGTCCGCGACCAAGACGACTTCCATCGTCGGATCGCCACTCTACATGTCGCCCGAGCAAATGCAGGGCTCGAAGAGCGTCGACGCTCGCGCCGACATTTGGGCGTTCGGCGTCATTCTTTATGAGCTCATTACGGGCAAGACGCCATTCGACGGCACCACGCTGCCCGAAGTGTGCACGAAGATCTCTTTGGGTTGGCCGGAACCAATTCGAAGCCTCCGACCGAGCGTGCCGGTCGGGCTTGAGACGGTCATTCTCAAGTGTCTGGCGAAGACTCCGGCCGGGCGGTACCAGAACGTCGCCGAGCTGGCGCTGGCCCTCTTGGAGTTCGGCTCGAGGCGAGCAAAGGCATCGGTCGAGCGGATATCGGGAATTATCCAGTCGGCCGGGCTGAGCGCGAGCGCGCTGGCGCTGCCTCCGTCGCCCCAACCCACGAGCGAGCGACTCGCGGCGGCGTCGATCGCTCCTTTGGGCGGGTCTGCACCGGGACCGCATGGTCGCAGAAAGATCGTGGCCGGAACGATGGGCGTCGCCAGCGGCCTGGCCCTGGTGGGTGCGGTCGGGGCGTACAGTCTTGGTGTCTTTCGGAGCAAGCCTCGTCCATCGCCACTCGACGAGGCGCAGCCCACGGCGGCCGTTGCGCGGCCTGCCTCGGTGGCCATTGCGGCCATCGGCGTTGACGCGTCGAGTCTGTGGATTCCGACCACTCCCCCTTCCGCCGCGCTCGCTCCCATCGAGCCACCGACCGCGACGGCGACCCCGAGCGCGACCCGGCCGGCCATCGTGCACGCCATCGTGCCGCCTCCCTTGATCGCACCGCTGCGTCCCCCCATCCCGCCGGCTGCGCCGCCCGTCGCGACGAACCCGCCGGCGCCTCCGGCGCCCGTTGTCTCGACTCCACCCGCGCCCACGCCCCAGCCACGTCCTCCGGCGCGCAACCCACTCGATCTTCCCCTCCAATGATGCCCAATCGACCCCTGCGCCGATGCGCCGCTTTCGTCCTCGCGCTCGCGTTGATTTCGCAGCCCGCCGCCCTCGCGCAGTCTGCCCCGACCAGAGCAAACGCCCCGCCCCTCTCGCAGTCGCTCCAAGGTCCCGCGAAAGAAGCGTACGAGTCGGCCAAGCTCCTCGTCGCAAACCGTGATTCGGCCGGCGCGCTGAGCAAGTTCAAGCAGGCCTACGACATCTCCAAAGACCCGCGATTGCTCTACGACATGGCCGTCTGCGAAAAGAACCTGAATCACTATGCGCGGATGCAGTCGTTGCTCGAGGAATATCTGCGCGACAGTGGAGCGCACCTCTCGGCGGACGAACACGAGCTCGTAGAGAACGCGCTTGCGGCGATCAAGAACCTTGTCGCGACGGTAAGGTTGACCGCCAGCGAGGATGGCGCCGTGGTGGTCGTCGACGGCGAGGCCGTGGGCACGACGCCGCTCGTTTGGCCGGTCGTTGTGGACCTTGGGAAGCACACGCTGCTCGTGAAGAAGTCCGGCTTCGAGCCCGCGTCGCAGACGATCGACGTCGCAGGAGGAAGCGAGTCGACGCTTGCGGTGACGCTCCGCCCACCGAGCCACGTCGCGCGCGTGGTGGTGACGAGCGACGACGAGGCCACGGTGATTGTCGACGGCGCGGTCGTCGGTCAGGGGCGCTTCGAGGGGCGGCTCGCTCCTGGCGGGCATGAAGTGCGTGTGACCGAGTCGGGCAAGAAGCCCTATCAGACGACGGTCAATCTGCGCGACGGCGAGCTTCGCACGATGCAGGTCACGCTCGAGACCGAGTCGCACGGCTCGATCTGGCCTTGGCTCATCGGCGCGGTGGTCGTCGCGGGAGGGGCCGCCGTCGGCGGGTATTTCCTCCTCCAGCCACCCGAGCAGACCGCTCCCCAGGCTGGCTCGATCGGTTCATTGCAGTTTCAGGAGAGGAGGCGGTAGATGCGCGGCGCCCGCCGTGCGATCGCGGCCGCTTCGTTCGCCGTCGCGCTGCTGGTTGCGTGCTCGACGAGGCCGGCGGGGCTGGAGCTCATCATCGCGACGGACTTGAAGGCGCCCGACGACTTCGACACCATGCACCTTCACGTCAGCCAGGACGGGACGCCGGCTGCTGACGATATTCCGCTCGACGAGCCGGGCACCGCGCCGTTTCCGGTGACGTTCGCGATCGCCGCCGGAAGCCGCGCCGACCAGGAGGCGATCATCGACGTCAGCTTGCTCAAAGCGGGGCAGATCGTGGTGTCGCGCCAGGCGCAAGTGCAAGTGCCGAAAGACCGCGTCGCGGAGCTCACGCTAGTCCTGGGTAAAAAGTGCGTCGGCGTCACTTGCCAGGCCGGAGAGACCTGCGACCCGCAGCCGGCTGCGGGGGCAGGAGAGTGCGTCCCCATTGTCGTGGACCCGGCGGCGTTGCCGACGTTCACACCGGCGGATGTGGACGCCGCCGCGGCGGCGACGAGCCCTGGGGCGACCCTGAGCGGCAGTGGTGGTGGAAGTGGGAGCGATTCGGGCGACGCCGCGATGGCGGCCGATATCGCAATAGGCAATGACGCCGCGGAAGCCATCGCAGAGGACGCGGTGGACGACGCCGTGATTACCGATGTGTCGATCGACGATTGGATGACGAACCCGCCGGCGGACGTGCCGTGCGCGCCCACGAGCTCCACAGAAAACTGCACCAACGGGATCGACGACAACTGCGACGGCCTCGTCGACTGCGCGGAGCCTTCTTGCCAGACGGCCGGGTACGCATGCGTCGGAGCCGCGCCGGCCGGATGGTCCGGTCCTGACCTGTTTTGGACGGGGGCGGCCGGCGCGACCGCGCCCGCCTGTCCGGCGGGCT
>JBAULD010000502.1:0-1607 GCA_049578005.1 Polyangiaceae bacterium | reverse complement strand
GCGTACGGCGGACACCACTGGGACACCTGGCACGGGATCAATCTCGACATCGGCATTTTCATGTCGTACGTGGGGCTCTTTTCCTATGCGGCCTTCGAGAACTGGTCGTACCAGCCGTCCTATACGTCGGACAACACGCCCTGGTTCTTCAACGGCGCGCGCCTCCAGGCGTTCCCGCTGGACACTTTCAAGGCCGAGCTCTGGCTCATCAACGGGTGGCAGACCTACGGCAAATTCAACGAGCTGCCCTGAGTCGGCTTTCAAGCGCTCTGGCGACCCATTGAATCGTTCGAAATCCTGTCGAACGGCTACATCGGCTGGGACACGCAAGACAACCCCGGGCGCATGCGCTTTCACAGCGACAACAGCGCCGAGCTTCGCTACTACAACGCGCCCGAGCAGTTCTTTCACCGCGCCGCGTTCTCCGTGACGCTCGATATCGGCGGCGAAAATGGCGACGGCGTCACGGCGTTCGGCGGAAGCGGCAAAGAGTTCGGTCCGGGGGGCCAGGGCAGCGGGTGCAAGACCGCGACGCCGTGCGAGCAGAACTTCTTGAGCGGGATGGTGTATCACCGCCTCTCGTTCTGGCAGGACCGCATCGGCTGGACCGTCGGGGGCGGCGTCATGCACAACCCGGGGCGCTATCTCGTGCTCGCTCCGACGGGGGCGGCGACGCCGGGCACGCCGATCACCGGGTTCGACATGAACGCAGGGTCGAAGTTCGACGCCTGGGACGCGTCGACGACCGTGCAGTGGATGCCGAACGAACAGGAGACTTGGCTGATCGAGTTCGTGCACCGCGAAGCGAGCGTCCCGTACTTCGCGGGGCACGGCGGGGTGACGTCGCCGGATGGATACGTCACGACGACTACCCCGAGCGGGTGGCGCCCTGACCTCGTGAAAACGGAATCCAAGGTCATCGCGGCGCTCCTCGTCCGGTTCTAATCCCTGCGCGCCCGACCGTATCGACTTGATGTGCAGGTACTTTCGATATTGGAGTTCGTGAGAACCACCATGAGCAACTTCGCAACGGTCTGTACATGGATACGTTTCGGTGTTTTCTCCCTTGCCTTGGCCGTACCCTGCGTGAGCCTCTCCGTTGGCTGCAGCCAGGCCGAGGGCTCGCGCTGCAACCCAGCGCTGTCGCATGACGAGTGCGACAACGCTCCCACCGTCCAGTGCCTAGCCCCTTCGTATTCCGCGTACCCAGCGTGCAACAGTGAAGCCTACTGCTGCGCGGTCGATATCAACGGCATTATCACGAGCATGGAACCCAACTGCCAGTTCCTAATCATGTGCCAGGCTGCGGCCACTGCGGACGCCGGCACGCCGGACGCGGACACGACGCCGGAAGCCGGCACGGCGCCGGAGTCCGGCACAGATTCGGACGCCAGCGACGACGGCGGCTGAAAAATGACTTCGGGGCCGCTAGCTCCCGGTTACGTAACCGTCCGGACGCCCGGACGTAATCTCCAGCATGGGCGTCCATGCAAACAGGGCCAGCCGGAGAGGTGCTTCGCTCGGGGCCATGGTCGCTGCGCTCGGGCTTCTCGCCGTCGGGTGCGCAGCGCCCGTCCCCCTGCCTGCGCGTGCGGCGAGCATGGAAG
>JBAULD010000501.1:0-2568 GCA_049578005.1 Polyangiaceae bacterium | reverse complement strand
GTTCGCGACAGCGCCCGCCTGGCAAAGACTCCGCAACACCCGAGCTTCGACTTGGCACTACGCGGCCGTCAAGACATCGTGCTCGCCGTGCTGCCCATGGGGACGAGCGCCCTCCAGGTGCGAGCGGTGCGCGCACCGGTCGAAGTCATTCAGTTGCCGAGTGGGGTGACTGTTGCGGATGCGCCGGCGGGACAAGGAGGAATGCGAATTGCGTTGCCTCCGGGGCGCTATCTCGTGCGAAGCGTCGTCGACGGCCGCGTCTACGCGAAGGAGGTCGAGGTCCGGCCGGGGGAGACTTCCACGCTGGCAGACGGGCAGCTTGAGGCGACCGGAAACGCGCAGCTCGCCATCAAGGGGTCAGACGAATCGGCGCAAGGCGCGGGTGGACCGGACTTTCGCCTGACGGCCATCGTTCACATCGACGCGGACCAACCGGTCATCCTCGAACGGAGCGAACGGAACGGCTCGTGGATCCTCGCTTGCTACGCCCCCTGCGACCGGAACCTGCCGCTTTCGTCGATGTACCGCATCCGAGGCTCCGGAGTGCGAGCGAGCAATCCGTTTCAGCTCGCGGCGCGCGGCGGAGACCGGGTCGTCCTGGGCGTGAATCCCGCGTCGAAAGTACGATTCATCGGTGGGTTCGTCGTCGCGGGATTGGGCCTTGCGTCCGTGCTGTCCGGTGCTCTCGTTCTCGAGAATAAGCAGTTCGAGGCCTCCGGCTACGGCCCGCGCACCGATGACGGACCGTCGAAGACTGCGGGTCAAATCATGATGATGGGAGGCGCGACCGCAATACTCGGCGGCGTTCTTCTGACTCTGTTCAATCGAAGCAGCACGATAGAGCAGGCCCCCTCCACGGCGATTCCCCGAGACGACGCTTGGGTACGAAATCCGAAGTGGCGCGAGGAACGCGCCGTTCCGAAAGGGACCATGAGCGCGCCCCTTTTGCGCCTGACATTCTGAAGGGCCGCCCCCCATACGCTCCCTCCCGCGGTCAACCGCGCCGCTTCTTCCCCGCCCGCAAACCCCGCGCGATCCACGTCACCAGATCGTCCACCACCACCCCGGTCCCACGCGTGCGCGAACGCAGCGCGATCAGACTCGAAGCGCACGCTGTCACGACGCGTCCACCCCCGGAGCGCGCGTGCGCGTCGAGCCGCGCGCCGGCGATGGTCCGCGCGACTTCCGGCATCGTCGACGGCAGTAATCCTCCGCCGCCCGAGCAGATGGCTTGGTCGCGATTGTCCTCGAACTCGCCAGGCGGCCTGCCTAGTAAGCGCGCGAGCACGTTGCGGGGCTCGTCGTAGATGCCCATGCCTCGCCCGAGCTGACACGGGTCGTGCCAGCGCACGGGTTCGGTGGGGGAGGGGACGACAGGAGCCAGCGCAGAGAGCCTGCTCGCGGCGAGCCGCACGAGTGGCTCCACCCTCGGAGCGAGGGTCACGCCTGCCTCCGCATAGGACCGCGATAGACCGAGCGCACATCCCGCGTCGAGCACGATCACACGACCGTAGGCTTCCAGCGACCGGGCGACCGCACGCGCGTGGCCAAGAAACCGCTCGCCGTCGCCGGCCAGGAGCAGAGGAAGTCCGCAGCACTCCTCGACGATCGCGGTGGGGCCGAGCAATCCCGTGGCCGCGTCGATGGCATCGCCGGCTTCGCGCCGCGCCGCGCGCAGATAACCGCAGCCGATGAGTAGCGCGTCTTCCGATTGCCGGCGGACGCTCCCGGCCGTTGCGAGACGGCGGGCAGCGGCTCGCGTCCTCTCGTTGTGCCGATCGAAACGGCGTAGCACGCGCTGCGCGGCTTCGGGCGCGACTCCGCGACGCGTGAGTGCGTCCCGCGCGTCCAAGAGGACGCGGGCCACCGGGTTTCGATGGTCGCACGATTCCTGGCACGCTAGGCACCCGGTGCACGCCCACGCCGGTCGGGCGTGGGAGGGATCGAGCGGCACGTCGCCGTGCGCGGTCATCCAGGCCGAACTCATCTTGCCCCACGGAGTGACGGTCTCTCGCGGCTCAGCGTTCGAAACCGGGCACGCACTACGACAGAGCTTCGGACAAAAGACGCACTTCTCGAGCTCGGTGCGTCGCGCCTCGAGAAGCGGCAGCGCGCGCATGGGCCGGAGGCCGGGGCGCATCACGGCTACCCAACTGCGCGATCGGGTCAGCGGTACGTGAACGCGAGCCCGTGGTCGCAGATCCGAAAGACGTCCCCCTCGGTGATCTGCTTTCGAGCGATTCGCTGGCCGTTGTATTCGACGCCGTTGGTCGAGCCCATGTCGACCATGAAGTACACGCCGTTCTGAAACTCGATCATCGCGTGCTGGCGCGAGACATTCGGGTCTTTCAGCGTGAGGTCGCTCGACTGCTTCCCCCGGCCGATGACGAACCGGTCCTTGTTGATGGGAAATCGCTCCCCTTGATAGACGAGCGTGAGCGGCGCGGTCTGCGCCACGGCGCCGGCGAAGCCGTTCGTATTGCGCGGAGAAGGCAACGGTCCAGGCGCGGGCATCGGAGTTCGCGGCAACGGCGGCGGTGCCGGGCGGCTCGCAGCGGGGGGCAGCGT
>JBAULD010000500.1:0-1628 GCA_049578005.1 Polyangiaceae bacterium | reverse complement strand
ATCGCCCGGCGCAACCTCGACGCTTTGCTTTGCCCTGCGTGCTTTCTTCCTTCGATATCTTCCTTGATTCGACGCACGGCACTTTCCCGCTCTTTCTTGCCCTTTGAACGCGACCACTTGTCTTTGCTTGGCTCGGCGCTTTTCTCTCCGCGAGGGGATTGATCGCGAGAGCAAATTGGTCGTCCTGGGGAGAGGATGGCCTACGACTTGAGTAGGCCGGACAGCCCCGGCCTATACGCGGCGCGCACTTCGCCTCCGGCGATGGCGCGCTGCCGCGTTTAATGGGTCCCAGCCGCTTGTGAGGAGGGGCCGCGTGGCCCATGCTAATCGATGGTGAGCATGGGCATGGGCACTCGGCTGCGGCGCGCCGCGTTCGCTGGCATGATGACGGCGGCTGCGCTTGGCTCGAGCGCGGTCGTCGGGCGGGACGCGTCCGCCGAGCCCGGCTTCGCGCGCCCTTGGCTCGGTGTCGCGATGGACCCGGACTCGCCGGGCCCCGGCGTTCGCGTCGGTCATGTGGTCCGTCGCTCACCCGCGGATCTCGCCGGCATCCGGCAAGGCGATCGCATCGTGCGAGTCGCGGGGACGAACGTTACGCACGGGCCCGACGTCGTCCATGCGGTGGCGAACGCTGCGGTCGGCGACGTGATCGATCTTGCGTTCGTTCGAGCCGGAACGGAGCAAAGCGTCCGGGTGACGCTCGCCGCGTTCCCCTCGCAAGACGACATGTTGCGGATGGACCTCGTCGGAACGCCGGCGCCGCCGTTGCACAACGTCGAGGGGGTGAGCGGCGTCTTTCCGGCCTCGATCGACGCGCTTCGCGGCCGGGTCGTCGTACTCGACTTCTGGGCGACCTGGTGTGGCCCGTGCCGCGTCGTCGCTCCCAAGCTCGGCGTCCTTCAGGCGCGGTACGGCGCGCAGGGGCTCAGCGTGCTCGGCGTGTCCGCCGAAGAGGTGCAAGACGTGGCGCTGTTCGCGCAGCGGACGCCGTTTCGTTACGCGGTAGGGGTCGACAAACACGCGGAGACGACCCGCTCGTACGGGGTCGCGAGTCTGCCGACGCTCGTGGTGATCGACAAGCGGGGCATCGTGCGCGACGTGTCCATCGGCTACGACCCCTCGGAGGACGCCCGCCTCGAGGCCACCATTCGCGGCCTCTTGGCCGAAGCCGCCCCCTGAGAAAGAGGGCGCGTGGCCGACTCGCAGGCCCTGCTTCGAGTCCTCGACGAGCTTCTTTGGGCGCTCCGCCGCGACGGGTTCGATATTTCGACGGCTCAGGCGATCGACGCGGTGCGTGCCGTGGCCGCCGTCGGGATCGAGCATCCCGGTGACGTACGAGATGCAGTGGGCGCCGTGGTCGTCCAGCGGGCGCGCGACCGCGAACGGTTCGACGTCGCCTTCGGGCGCTTTTTCGCCGTCGATTCCGCGACCGAACGCGCGCGCTCTCTCTGGGACCGGCTGTCCGCCCGCGGCTTCGGCGACGACGAGCTCGATGTTCTGCGGGCTTTGATTGCGCAGCTCGAGGCGAGCGAGCCCGGCGGCCCCGCTCCGTTGGGCGTGCTCCTCGAGCGAGGCGCCTCGCTCGATCGCGCCCTTTCGCTCGGAGGAGCCTTGCGCCGTCTGGACGC
>JBAULD010000499.1:0-2659 GCA_049578005.1 Polyangiaceae bacterium | reverse complement strand
GCGCCGCCACGATGGAGTGCTGCACCGCCACGGGCGGGGGAGCGGCTGGCGCCGGATTGGCCAGGGGAGGGGGCGAGGCCGCCGCGCTCACGACGGGCAAGCCGACGCCTCTCTGCTGCGGGGCTGCCCCGAACTGGGGAGGAGCAGACCAGGTGTTGCCCGCGAGTCCGCCTTGGCCCGCAACCCTCGGATCGAGAGACACGACGTACGTCTTCTCGGCGAGTCCGTCATCGAAGCTGATCGGCTGATTGTAGTCGGTATAACCGGGCCTGTTCGCCTGGAGCGACCAGTTCTTCGCCGTCTCGATATCGACCGAAATGGGGAGCGTCTGAATCTCGCGGCGATCGTTTCCGCTGACGAGAAACACGCGCGCCCCCGGGGTGGCGAGCGAAATGGTCACTTTGCCTTTCACCACTTTGAGGGTGACCGTACCCAAGTCTTCGACTCGGTCTTTCTCCACGGTCACGTGCCTCTCGAGCGGCTGGTACCGCTCGGAGCCGACGATCTTGACGACGTGGTCGCCCGGGGCCATCTCGCGGTAGTCCTGGGGGAGCGGCCCGATTTCCTTGTCGTCGACATAAAGCTTCACGCCCGGCTGCGTTCCGCCGACCTTGATTCCGGTGCCTTTGCTCGAGACCCCGAGCATGAAGGTCGCGGTGACGTCTTTGCGTGCCTCGACGTTCACCCCTTGGGTGGGTGGCAGGTCGTAGCCGTCTGCCACGACCTTCACTTCGTGCGACCCCGTGCTCTCCTGCTCGATGATGCACGGCGCCGTGTCGCACTGCTTCCTGCCGTCGACGTAAATGTCGACGCGGCCGACCGGAGCGCCTTTCGGATCGCTGACATTCACGACGATTCGGCCCGCGTGAGGCATTAGGAACATGACGACTCCGACCACGACGGCAGCCGCCAACCCGAGGAAGGCCCAGCGAGCCATCGGGTTCTGTCCCGGTCGCAGGAGTGCCGTCGCCTCCATACTGCGGATGGGCGGATGGCTGGAGACTCCGCCCGCGCGCCCCGGCGACAACGTCGTACCCGGAACGGGTAGCGCGACCATAGGACCACCCGAGATCGAGACCGGCGGAGGCGGGAGCGACCGCGATGGGGTGGCGCCTCCGAGTCCTTGAAGCATCGACGGCGGTGGGGGAGGCAGCGTTCCGAGACCGGGGGGCGGAAGGGCCCCCGGGACGCTCGACCGTGTGCTGATGGGCCCGGGCGGCGTCGGAGAGGCGCGGCCCGTCGAAGGCGGCGGAACCATGCCGAGAAGCGTCGACTTCATCGACATGTTGGGGGGCGGCGGTGTCCCCGCGGCGGGCAGCGGCGCCGCGCGTCGCATGAGAGGCAGGTCGCCTTCCTTGTCGAAGATTTGAGTGGCTTCGTCTTCGTCGTCCCAGTCGACGTTGGCGCCTTCCCTCGCGCCCGTCTCCGCCGGAGAGGCTGGCGAAACCGGCGGAAGAGCGGTGCGGCCCGGTGGCGGCGGCGGCTGGGACGGATCGGACGCGACGGGCTCCGCCACGGGCATAGCGGCTGGCGACGTGAGACCGAGCAATGTGCGCGATCCGTCCCGCGGCGGCGCCGGCGGCCCACCGGACTGCGCCGTGGGGCCCCCACCTTTTTTGGTGAGGCCCTCGAACACGTCCAGGTCCGATCCGTTTTCGTCCGTTGCCATGGCCCCAGTCTCCTGCGTCGGCGCGCTCACCATATCACCAGCGCCCGAGAGGGCGACATCCGTGAGCCACGTAACTTCCAAGGTAGTATAGGCTGCCTCATCGGGTGGATTGTAGCCGATTCGAGGCGCGTGGGGTGCCGCTCGGGGCTATCGCGCCCGCTTCTTCGGTTCTGGTCGGCGCCGAACTCGCCGATGTCGGGGGAGCAGGAGGCATAGGCTTGTAAAAATATCGGATACGCTTGGCCTGGAGCGGCTGCCATACCTGCGGGGGCACAATCGGTGTCGCGTCGAACAAGGTATGCGCATCGGGAGCTCGGTCCCTCACGAGGCGCGAGCCGATGGCGGGCGATGGGCCGGCGACGGGCGAGCCTGACAGGTCGAGCGAGCCTCCGAGGAATGCCCTCGCGTCTCCGGGGAGCGACATCCGCGCCGTGCAGCCGAGGTGGTCGAGCAGGGCATCCATCGCCGCAACCGTGCGCCCGTCGGGGGCCGGCCCGTCGGGCGGCAGCCCGATCCACACGAGCATCCCGTCTTCGTCCTGCACCCCGACCGCGGCGCGCGCACCGACGGCCAGCGGCGAAGTCATGGGAACACCGCCCATTAAGACCGTGGCATCGGCGGCGGGGGCGCTCGCCCCGATTGAGAAGACGTGCGCGTACCACCACAGCGACTCCGTTCCACGCGTGCCCGCGGTCATCGACAGGACGGTGGGGGCCTGCGCGCCGGCTCCGGTCGCGGGTCGGACGGCGCGAGGATCGACGCGCAAGACGCGAACCTTCGATCCTCCGGCCCGCACCCAGCTCGTGGCCAGCGCGTAGGGAAACCCGTGTTGCGGCAGCCCTTTGGTACGCCACGTTCCTTCGTCCGGCTCCGCGGACGGCCCAGCGTCGAGCGGGGCTCCCGGGAGCAGAGGACGGGTGGTGAGATAAAAGAAGTCGCGCGCTTCGCGCTGGATGTACCGGGGAAAGAGCATGTGGCCCATACCTCGGA
>JBAULD010000498.1:0-11031 GCA_049578005.1 Polyangiaceae bacterium | reverse complement strand
GCAGAACGCCCGCGTGGAAGGCCATGCCGGAGTCGGTGCGTCAAGTCGCGGCCGAGCTGCTCCAGGTCAAGACCACCGTGGCTCCGGTTCCGAAGGCCTCGGCCGACGCGGCGCTCCGTTACGTGCTCCCGCTCGTCGACAGCGAGCACCAGCTCGAGATGCACGTGCGGGTGGAGTCGTCCAAGGAGAGCGCCGTCGAACTCGCTCGCTTGATGCTCGGTGAAGGCCAGGACGACGAGGCCACGCTTCACGATCTGATCGCGGAGGTCGCCAACGTGGCGGCCGGATCGCTGAAGACGGCGTTCCTCCGGGACGGCTTCGCATTCACGCTCGGCCTGGCGTCGAAGTCCCAGGCGCAGGGCCCGAGCCCCTACGGGATCGCCACGGCGATCGTGGTCCGCGCAGACCGCGTGGTCTTGTTCGTCACGGTCGGGGTTCAGCCACGCAACGCGCAGCGCGTGCCGAGCGGGCGATTGACCGAGGGGATGGTCCTGGCCGAAAGCCTCTACACGAGTGCCGGCGCGCTCGTCTTGCCGTCGGGAACGCGCCTCACGTCCACGGTGACCGGTCGACTCCACAAGATGTTCGCCGACCGCGCGATCCTGGTGTGTATGCCCGACGTCGCCGGGTAATCGACCACACCTCGCCTGATTCGCAGTTTCGCCACCTGATTCGGCTCGATGGGGCCTTATTGCCTCATATGGATCGGCCGTCCCAATGACCGGGCTCGGTCGTGATCGACCGACGAGCCGGGGCCGCTGAAAGGGGCGTCAGAATGGCAGTCGCGGACGACGAAATCTTTCGGGAGTTCCTGGTGGAGAGCGCCGAGAACCTCGATCAACTCGATCGCGACTTCGTCGCGCTCGAGGTCGACCCGAAGGCGAGCGACAGGCTCGGCGCCATTTTTCGGACGATTCACACGATCAAGGGGACCTCGGGATTTCTCGGTCTGCCCAAGCTCGAGGCGCTCACCCACGCCGGCGAGAACGTGCTCAGCAAGCTGCGGGACGGCGCGCTCGTTCTGACGCCCGAGATGACGTCCACGCTGCTTTCGATGGTGGACGGCGTACGGCGGATTCTGAGGAGCGTCGAGTCCTCCTCCAACGAAGGAGCCGAGTCCTTCGAAACGCTCATCGTCAGCCTCAACGCGTTTCTGAAGGGACCCCGCCCCGCCGACGCCACGCCGACCATCGGCGAGATCCTCGTGGACCAGGGGGCCGTCGCGGCGGAAGAAGTCGCCGTCGCGCTCGAGCAGCAGAAGACCGATCCGCGCAAGCTCGGTCAAATCCTCGTTTCCCGCGGTAGCGTCAAGCCGGAAGCCGTCCTCGACGCGCTCCACGCGCAAGGGGAGATGCGCGCGGCCGTTCTTTCCGATTCGAGCATTCGCGTCGACGTGGGCCTGCTCGACAAGCTGATGAACCTCGTCGGCGAGCTCGTGCTCGCACGAAATCAGATTCTCCAATTCGCGAGTCAGAGCAAAGACTCATTGTTCCTCGGCACGTCGCAGCGGCTCAACCTCATCACGACCGAGCTCCAAGAGGGCGTCATGAAGACGCGCATGCAGCCGATCGGGAGCGTCTGGAGCAAGTTTCCGCGTGTCGTGCGGGACCTTGCGCTCACGTGCAGCAAGCAGGTCAAGCTCGAGATGGTGGGCGAGGACACGGATCTCGACCGAACGATCATCGAGGCCATCAAAGATCCGCTGACCCACATCGTCCGAAACTCGGTCGACCACGGGATCGAATCGCCCGAAGCGCGCGTCGCACAAGGCAAAACGGCCGTCGGCAAGCTGCTCCTCCGCGCGTATCACGAGGGCGGGCAGGTCAACATCGAGATCTCCGACGACGGAGGGGGGATCGATCCGGTCAAGATGCGGCAGAAGGCGATCTCGCGCGGCATCATCTCCGCCGAACGCGCCGGGCGGATGAGCGACCGCGAGAGCCTCAACCTCATCTTCATGCCCGGGTTCTCGACCGCCGAGCGCATCACGAACGTATCGGGGCGCGGCGTCGGGATGGACGTCGTCAAGACGAACGTCGAGAAGATTGGCGGAACGGTCGACGTCCAGAGCAAGCCAGGTCATGGCACCACCCTGAAGCTCAAGATCCCGCTGACGCTCGCGATCATCCCCGCGCTCGTCGTCACGTGCAGCCGCGAGCGCTTCGCGATCCCACAAGTCAACCTCCTCGAGCTGGTCCGGCTGGAGGGAGAGCAGGCGCGGGCGAGCGTGGAGCACATCCACGGCGCACCGGTATACCGGCTCCGGGGCAACATTCTTCCGCTCGTCTATCTCGACCGAACCCTCGGCTTCCCCGAAGCGGCCCAGTCCGAAGCGATCAACATCGTCGTGCTCCAGGCGGACGATCGGCAGTTCGGGCTCGTCGTCGACGGGGTCAACGACACCGAAGAAATCGTCGTCAAACCTCTCGGCAAAGAGCTCAAGGGGCTGTCGGCGTTCGCGGGGGCCACGATCATGGGCGACGGCAAGGTCGCGTTGATCCTCGACGTGCTCGGAATCGCCCAGCGCGCAAACGTCATCTCCGAAGTCCGCGACAGAAACCTCGTCGAGAGACGGGCGGACGCGAGCGCCGCGGAAAGCGACAAGCGCACCGTGCTGCTCTTCCGGGTTCGCGAGGACGGTCGCATGGCCATCCCGCTCTCGATGGTGGCGCGGCTCGAGGAGTTTCCGCGCGACCGGCTGGAGAAGTCCGGCGGCCAGTACGTCGTGCAGTATCGCGGGGACATCCTGCCGCTCATCGACTTGTGCGAGGCGATGGGCGCCGGCGCCAGCCAAGGCGGCGACGGGCCGCTGCAGGTCGTCGTCTACTCGGAGCAGGGGCGGAGCGTCGGCCTCGTGGTCGACCGCATCCTCGACATCGTCGAGCAGACGATCACCGACAAGCCCCGCGGCGCCAAACACGGTGTCCTCGGCTCCGCGGTCATCGCCGGGAAAGTCACCGACTTACTCGACGTACACGGGATCATCCGTTCGACGGACCCGCACTTCTTCGAGAACGCTACGGCCGCGTGATGGGAGGATCGGTGAGCGAGACCCAGCAGTTCTGTACGTTCTTCGTCGCGGATCGATTCTTCGGGGTCGACGTCACGCGCGTGCAAGAAGTCATTCGCTACCAGGAGATGACGCGCGTGCCGCTCGCGTCGCCGGTCATCAGCGGCCTTATCAACCTCCGGGGCCAGATCGTGACGGCGCTCGACATGCGCGCGCGGCTCGGCCTCCCCGAACGCCCCGCCGGGCGCCTCCCGATGAACGTCGTCGTCCGGACGGACGACGGGGCGGTGAGCCTGCTCGTCGACGAGATCGGCGACGTCGTGGAGGTCGCCGAGTCGAACCGCGAGAGCGCGCCCGAGACTCTGGCTCCCAACGCGCGCGAGCTCATCGCGGCGGTCTGCAAGCTGAAGGACCGTCTGCTCTTGGTCCTCGACCCCGGGAAGACGATCGCCGACTCGGCGACTGCGCGCGCGGGTGTTTGAGTCCACATGAGGCCCGGAGAACTGCCCCATTCGACCGGCGCGAAGCGCGCCGGCCTGCGAGCCAAAGACGTCAAGCTGGTGCAGTCCAGCTTCGATGCCATGGCCCCCCACGCGGGCGAGCTGGCCGACCGCTTCTTCGCGAAAATCGCCGAAGCGAGCCCCGAGGTGCGGTGCATGTTTCGGGGGGGAACGAGCGCCGAAAAGAACGAGCTCATCGACGCGCTGGCCGCCGTCGTACACGCGGCCAACCGGCCGGCCTCGGTGAAGCCCGCGGTGCGCGCGCTCGGGGCGCGCCATCGCGCCTCCGGCGCGACCCGCGAGAACGAGGCGGCGGCACGAGCAGCTCTTCTCTCTGCAATGGCCGAAACGGCCGGCGCGCTGTGGACCAAGAACGTCGAGGCCGCGTGGAACGCTGCCTGCGAATGGATAGCTGAAACCATGCACGACAACGCGGGAGATATGGCAATGGGCGAGCAAACGGGGCGGGAGTCGACGAAGAACAACGGTCACAGCGTCCATCCGCCAGCGGCGGTGCACGGCGATGTCCCGCACGAAGTGCTCCTCGAGAGCGCTCCCGGAGGCATCATTTACTGCGACACGAAGCTGACGATTCAGTACCTGAACGCGGCCGCGCGTCGCGACCTCGAAACGCTCGCGGACGCCATCGACGTCGGACCCGACGAGATCGTCGGCGAGCAGTTCGACGTGATCCACGCGTTCTCCCAGCAGGACCGGCGGAGTCTCCGTGCGGGCAAGGCGGTCACGGTCGACGCGCGCGTCGGCGCCGAGCACGTCTCACTCCAGGCGACTCCGGTGACCGGCCACGGCGTGGCGATCGGCTTCGAGCTCGCGACGTCGCGAGCGAAGGCGCGCGATGAGGGCCAGAACATGCGGCAGCTCCTCGACAACGCGCCGATCAACGTCATGTTCTGCGACCCGGATTTCACCATCCGGTACATGAACGAGACTTCGCGCCGGACGCTCAAGACCCTCGAGAAGTATCTGCCGATCACAGCGGACAAAGTCGTCGGAAGCTCGATCGACGTCTTCCACAAAGTGCCCTCCCACCAGCGCGGGCTCCTCTCGAATCCGAAGAACCTTCCGCACCGCGCGGCCATTCAAGTCGGCCCCGAGCGACTGTCGCTGAGCGTCTCGGCGATCACCGACGCAACCGGCACCTCCGCCGGGATGATGCTGACCTGGGACGTCATCACCAAGACGGAAGATCAGGCGGGGCAGGTCGAAGCGATCTCCAAGTCGAACGCGGTCATCGAGTTCGGTCTCGACGGCACGATCGTCACCGCCAACGACAACTTTCTCAACGTCATGGGCTATAGCCTCGACGAGATCAAGGGCCGACATCACAGCATGTTCGTCGACGAGGCGACCCGATCGAGCCCTTCGTACCGCGACTTCTGGACCAAGCTCGGCCGGGGCGAGTACCAGTCCGACGAGTACAAGCGGATCGGCAAGGGGGGGAAAGAAGTCTGGCTCCAGGCTTCGTACAACCCCATCAAGGATCTTCAGGGTAGGCCGGTCAAGGTCATCAAGTACGCGACGGACGTCACGGCAGCAAAGCTCAAGGCGGCCGACTATGCGGGTCAAATCGCGGCGATCTCCAAGTCGCAGGCGGTCATCGAGTTCAAAATGGACGGGACGATCGTCACGGCCAACGACAACTTCCTGTCGACGGCTGGCTATACCCTGGAAGAAATCGTCGGCCGCCACCACAGCATGTTCGTCGACGAGGCGACGCGCTCGTCACCCGACTACCGCGAGTTCTGGGCGCGGCTCAACCGCGGCGAATACCAGGCCGCGGAGTACAAGCGCATCGGCCGAGGCGGCCGCGAGTTCTACCTCCAGGCCTCGTACAACCCGATCCGCGACTTGAACGGCAAGCCGTTCAAAGTCGTCAAGTACGCGACCAACGTCACCGAAGAGGTGAAGCGCCGCGAGAGGGCGGTCGACGTCCAAAAGCAGATCGCGAGCAACGCAACGGCGCTCGGCGCCGCCGGCAACGAGCTCGACGCGGTCGCGACGCAGATGTCCGCCAACGCCGAAGAGACGTCGACCCAAGCGAACGTCGTGTCGGCCGCGGCCGAGCAGGTCAACAAGAACGTCCAGACCGTCGCCACCGGCGCGGAAGAGATGACGGCGAGCATCCGCGAGATCGCCAAGAACGCAAACGAGGCCGCGCGCGTCGCGACCTCGGCCGTCAAGGTAGCGGAGACGACGAACGCCACGGTCGCGAAGCTCGGCGAGAGCAGCGCCGAGATCGGCAAGGTCATCAAGGTCATCACGTCGATCGCGCAGCAGACCAACCTCCTCGCCCTGAACGCCACGATCGAGGCGGCGCGCGCGGGCGAAGCGGGCAAAGGGTTCGCCGTCGTCGCCAACGAGGTGAAAGAGCTGGCCAAAGAGACGGCCAAGGCCACCGAAGACATCAGCCAGAAGATCGAGGCCATTCAGACCGACACGCGCGGCGCGGTGACGGCGATCGGTCAAATCAGCTCGATCATCAACCAGATCAACGACATTCAGAACACGATCGCCAGCGCCGTCGAAGAGCAGACCGCGACGACGAACGAGATCAGCCGCAACGTCGCCGAGGCAGCGAAAGGCAGCGCGGAGATCGCCCAGAACATCACCGGAGTCGCGCAAGCGGCGAAAGAAACGTCATCGGGCGTCGTCGATACGAAGACCGCGGCGAGCGAGATTACTCGAATGGCCGCGGATCTGCAGCGGCTCTCCAGTCAATCCTGAAATGCGCTGCAGTCTGGAGCCCGGGAGCCGTTCTACGAATTGCTGCTTGAAAGAGGAATGACGCGTGAAAGCCCTGATCGTCGACGACTCCCGCGTGATGCGGTCCATTCTGAAGAAGTTCCTCTCGACCGAGGGGTTCCACACGCTGCTCGAGGCGGGCGACGGTGCGGAGGCCCTCGAGCAGCTCAAGACCGCGGGCAAAGTGGACCTCGCCCTCGTCGATTGGAACATGCCGCGAATGAACGGCCTCGACTTCGTCGCCGCGGTCAGGGCCGACCGAAAGTTCGACGGCATTCGGGTCATGATGGTCACGACCGAAGCGGAAGCATCTCAAGTCGCGCGGGCGCTCGAAGCGGGCGCGAACGAGTACGTCATGAAGCCGTTCACCCCCGAGGTCCTGCGCGACAAGCTGCTCATCATGGGCTTCCCGGGCGGAGCCCATGCCTAAGACCAGAGTCCTCATCGTGGACGATTCGGTGGTCATCCGCCGCCTGATCGCGGACGCGCTCTCCGCGGAGCCTTCGTGCGAGCTCGTGGGCTCGGCGGCCAACGGAAAGATCGCGCTCGCGAAAATCCGTCAGGTGAATCCGGACATCGTCACGATGGACATCGAGATGCCGGAGATGGACGGCCTCGAGACGCTGGCGGAGATCCGCAAGACGCATCCGAAGCTTCCAGTCATCATGTTCAGCACACTGACGGAGCGCGCAGCCGCGGCGACGCTGAAGGCACTGACGCTCGGCGCGACCGACTACGTCACCAAGCCGAGCGGCGGGAGCCTCGAAGCTTCGCTCCAGCAAGTCCGCGAGCAGCTCCTCCCCAAGCTTCGGGCGTTCGGCGTACCGGGCGCCGCCGGACCGCGGCCGCCCGCGCCCATGGTCGCACGGCCCGCCCAGCGATCCCCGGCTCTCGGACGCATCGACGTCGTTGCAATCGGTTGCTCGACCGGCGGCCCCAACGCACTGACCGCCGTGTTCGAGAAGATTCCGGCGGCGCTGGGGGTTCCGGTGGTCATCGTCCAGCACATGCCGCCCGTATTCACGCGATTGCTCGCCGACCGGCTGCGCGCGCAGAGCGGGCTTTCGGTGCACGAAGCCAAAGGCGGCGAAACACTCGCCCCCGGCGGCATCTGGGTCGCTCCGGGCGACCACCACATGATCGTGCGACGCGAAGGCACGGAGTTCAGGCTCGCGCTCCACCAGGGCCCCCAGGAGAACTCCTGCCGGCCCGCTGTCGACGTCTTATTTCGTTCGGTCGTCGACGCCTACGGCGGCAACGTGCTCGGCGTGGTCATGACGGGCATGGGATACGACGGACTCCGCGGGTGCGAGCATATCCGCGAGGCGGGGGGGCAGATCGTCGTTCAAGACGAGGCGACCTCGGTCGTGTGGGGAATGCCGGGGGCCGTAGCGACCGCCGGTCTCGCGGACGCCGTCGTCCCTCTGAACCAAATCGCCGTCGAGATCTCGCGTCGAGCGACCGGGAAGGCGAGACTCGCGACGAGATCCGGAAGCCTTTCACCGGGGGGTGATCCATGCCCATGAACTCGCCCGAGCTCGAGTTCGTCCGGGAGCTCGTGTACCGGCGCTCGGCCATCGTCCTCGAACCGGGCAAGGAATACTTGCTCGAGTCCAGGCTCATGCCGCTCGCGCGAGCCGAGGGCTTCGCCTCGATCTCGGACATGGTCGCCAAGATGAAGGCGCAGCCCGCGAACGGGCTGCACGCAAAGGTCGTCGAGGCGATGACCACGAACGAGACCAGCTTCTTCCGCGATCAGCACCCGTTCGAAGGGCTGAAAAAGGAAGTCATCCCGGCGCTCCGTCAGGCCCGCACCATCACGCGCGCCCTCCGGATCTGGAGCGCCGCCTGTTCGGCCGGCCAGGAGGCCTACAGCATCGCCATGCTTCTGCGCGAGAGCTTCCCGGATCTACTCTCCTGGGACCTGCGGATCACGGGGACGGATCTCTCGAACGCAATGGTCGCGCGAGCGAAAGAGGGCGTCTACAACCAGATCGAGATGAACCGCGGCCTGCCTGCGCCGCTCTTGCTCAAGTATTTCGACCGCAAGGGCACCGGCTGGCAGGTCAAGCAATCTCTCCGCGACATGTTCGACGGGCGGCAGATGAACCTCATCGACCCCTGGCCCACCCTGCCGAGGTTCGACGTCATCTTTCTTCGCAATGTTCTCATTTATTTCGACATTCCGACGAAGAAGCTCATCTTGGACCGAGTCAAGAACGTGCTCGCGCCCGACGGCTACCTATTCTTGGGAGGCGCCGAGACGACCCTCAAGATCGACGACACGTTCCAGCGAGTTCAGATCGACAGGGCAGTCTTCTATCGGAAAGCGGGGGCACCAAAAGTCGCATGAACTTCCAAGAACAAGACATTCGTGAAATCACCGAGGCGGTCTGGTCGAACGTGCTCAGCACGAGCGCCGAGGTCACCGAAACCGAACCGTTGCGGGCGCTCGCGGGCAAAGTCTTCACAGGGTGTGTCCAGATATCGGGGGCCTGGGAGGGTGCCGTGACCCTTCGGTGCTCGCTCGTCCTGGCGCGAACGGTCGCCGCGACGATGTACGAACTCGGCGCGACCGAGCCTTCCGGAGACGAGGTTCGCGACGCCCTTGGAGAGCTGACCAACATGGTGGGCGGCAACATCAAAGCGCTGCTGCCTGGGCCGACGCACCTGTCGCTGCCGATCGTCGCCGAGGGCGACAAGCAGTCGCTGCGCATCAGCGACAGCGATCCAATCTGCACGGTGTGGTTCGCCTCGCACGGGGAAGTCTTCGCGGTCACCGTTCTGTCGAGGGCCGAACGACCGTCGGCCGTGGAGAGACACGTGCACAACGGGGGGGTGGCATGAAAATCCTGGTCGTCGACGACTCGAAAGCGATGCGCCTCATCGTGCGCCGCACCCTGCGTCAGGCGGGGTTTGCGGACGAAGGCATCACCGAAGCCACGAACGGAGCGGAGGCCCTGAAGGCGATTCGGGCGAGCGCCCCCGACCTCGTGCTGTCCGATTGGAACATGCCCGAGATGACCGGCATCGACCTCTGTACGACGCTGTCGACCCAAGGGCCGAAGGTGCCGTTCGTATTCGTGACTTCCGAGGGAACGCCTGAGATGCGTGAACGGGCGAAAAAAGCCGGCGCAGTCTCCCTCATCGTGAAACCGTTCGACGCAGATACGTTCCGCACCGTGCTCGGCCCGATCATCAAAGGCTGAGCGCCAGCCCTTCGCCTGGTTGGCTCTGACGCGGCGTCTTTGGCGACCCTGGCAGTCCTCTCGCCGTCCTACTCCGCAGCAGGTGAGGTCGTCGCCTCTCGAAGGTACGATTTGGCGACTGCGAACGCCGCGTCGAGCTGCGTGACGAGACTGGCCGCGTCTTCGAGTCGCTCTCCGCGTCCGGCGGCCTCGAGCTCGGCGGCGATCGCGGTCATGGCGTGGGCCGCCATCCCCAGACTCGCGCCTTTGAGTGAGTGCGCGGCCCGGCTTAGACCGCCGGCGTCGGCTCGGTCCACCGCCGAATGAATCGTCACGAGGTTCGCGGAGGCCGTTTCGATGAATAGATCCGCCATTTCGCGGACGAACTCCGGATCGCCGATATCGGCGAGCTGAGCCAGATCGACCGGTGCGGTGCGCGGATCCATCGTGTCGAGCGAACGGTCGGACTCGAGTTCGCTTGACCCGATTCGGTCCGAAATGCTCTTCGCCCTTCATTTGGGCGCCCTCCTCTAAAGAGGAGAAGCAAGAGTGCCGTCCTCCGTAACGTGAGGACCGCACCCATTCCGGCGATGGAGGTGCAGCGCCTGGCTCGCCTTCGGGGGATGGGTCTGCTCGATTCGCCCGCCGATCCTACTCTCGACGACCTTGCCCGACTCGCGGCGGTGGTGACGCGCACCCCGGTCGGGCTCGTCAGTTTGGTCGACGAGCGCCGCCAATGGTTCATCGCCCGGCACGGTACGGATGCGACCGAAACACCGCGGGACTTCGCGTTCTGCGCGCACGCGATCGTGCGCCCCGAAGAGGTCTGCACGGTCGAGGACGCATCCACAGATCCCCGATTCTCGGGCAATCCGTTGGTCGTCGGAGGTCACATTCGCTTCTACGCCGGGGTGCCTCTGATGACGGGCGACGAGGGGCTCGCCATCGGCACCCTTTGCGTGACCGATTCGGTTCCACGAAAGCTGTCGAACGACGAGATCGAGAGTCTCAAGGCGCTGGCGCGCCTGGTCGAGTCGCGCCTCCGGGCCAAGAGCGAGATTTCCGACCTGGCCAGGGCGGTGAAGAAGCTCAGCGCGACCGAGCAGAGACTGGAAGAGACCAACCGCTTCCTCAACGCCATTCTCTTGCACTTGCCCGTGGGAGTCTTCGTCAAGAGCGTGGAGCTGGACACGGTGGGCCAATTCGTCGTCTGGAACGCCGAGTGCGCACGCATCTTCGAGCGCACCGAGCGAGAGGCCCTCGGGAACAAGCTGAGCGACGTATTTACGGACAACGCCGAGGTGATTGGGGCCAGTGACGCACTCGTGTGCGCGCGACGGCAGCCCGTCGAAATGCCACCGACATTCACGAAGACGCACAGCGGCGCCGAGCGATGGCTGCGCACCCAGAAAGCGCCCCTCTTCGACGCAGAAGGACGGATCCGCTGGTTACTCGGGGTCACCGAAGACGTGACCGCGCAGATCCGGGCGGAGCAAGAGCGCAAAGCCGCGCTCAGCCGGGCGGAGGCCGCCTCGCTCATCAAATCTCAGTTTCTCGCGAACATGAGCCA
>JBAULD010000497.1:0-3962 GCA_049578005.1 Polyangiaceae bacterium | reverse complement strand
CCTGCTTCTCGTAGGCGGCGACGACGGGGGCGAACTTGGGGTCTGCTCGAAAGGCTCTCAACAACGCCATGATCCGAGCATCGCTCTTGCTGGCGGCTTCTGTGGTCGTCGGGGGTCCCTTCTGGGTGACCTTCGCGGGGGACTTCATGCTCGCCTCGATGACCTTCTCGTCGGTGACCGCAGCGGGAGTTGCCGGAGCGCTCGAACACGCGAGCCTAGCAGGGTGCTGAAAACCCTCGAAGCGATCGAAATCATTCGGGCTGCAAGACCATCTTCCCGACGGGTCGCCGTGCGATGCCCTCGAGCATCTCGTGCGCGAGGCGAGCCTTCGATAGTGGCAGCGTCGGCGCGAGTCGAAAGGTGAGACGTCCAGCCGCGGCGAGCGCCCCCATGTCGACGAGCGCCTGGCGCGTCACTCGCACGAGGATGAAGACGCCACGAACGCCCAACTTCGCGGCGAGCGCGGGGTCGGGCTGAGACACCGACGACACAAGGATGCCTCTTGGAGCGAGAGCCGCCAGCAACTTCACTTGCACGGCGCCTCCGACTGTGTCGATCACCGCATGCACTGGGGCAATGTCGCGCGTGAAGTCCTCGACGGTGCCGTCGACGACGCGCTCCACGCCGAGAGAGCGCACGTAATCCATCGCGCCCGGTGGGCTCGTCCCGACGACCGTCGCACCGCGAGCCATAGCGAGCTGCACGGCGAGCGACCCTACGCTGCCCCCAGCGCCGTGCACGAGGACGCGCTGTCCGGCGACCACGCGCGCCTCGTCGTCGACCATCTGGCGTGCCGTTGCTGCGATGACCGGAAGCCCAGCAGCGGCACGGTGGTCGAGCGCCGGCGGTTTGGGCGCGACCATGGCCGCGGATGCCACGGCGAAATCGGCGTAGGCTCCTGTGAATCGGGGATTGGTCACGCCGAACACAGGCTGTCCGAGAGATAGGCCGCGTACCCCCGAACCAAGCTGGGTCACCGTGCCCGACAGGTCGGAGCCCAAAGTGAGCGGCAACGGTTGCTCGACGGCGCTCTTGCCAGCGCGCACCCAGGCATCCCAGGGTCCGACACCGCACGCAGCCACCCGTACGAGGATCTCGTCCTCCCCGGGCAACGGCGTGGCCGTCTCCTCGATGGTGATGACCTCGGGCGGCCCGAATCGATGAACTCGCGCGGCTTTCATGATGCATCGCTCTCCTTCGCGGTTGGAAGGCGCCCTATGGCGACGGCGTCTCCACTGAGAATGCACGGTCCGGCCCGACGCGCCACTTCGCGCACCGACCTGCTCTCGCACTCCTCGAACGCTCGCGGGGATCGACGCCAGGCGACTTCTGGCCGCGACAGCTCGTTTGCCCTTTTTCCGAGATGCAGTACTTTGCGATCCGCATGGGAGGGCGGCTCAATTCTTGGCCGGCAGACGCGCCAGCGCGCGGCGGCGCTTCGAGTCCAACGGGCGGCCCCAGTCCCTATCGGGAATCGTTCACGGTCGGCCGTGGGGAGCAGGCACCGGTGGAGCTCGTGTGCACCGCGCTCGATCGCGATGTCGGCCGGAAGGCGGGCGTCGGCCTCCTGCAATTCTTGATGCTACCGGCGACCGTCGGCGGGCTGCTGGCGCCTTGGTGCGGATGGGTCGCTGGGCTCTGCGCCACCGCCGGTACGGGCCTGTTCATTCTTCGATGGTGGCGACGCCAACGCCGCGTCGAGGATTGTGTCCTGCGCGTCGAGGACGGCGCGGTCGCCGTGTGGTCACGAGGGTCGCAGAGGGCGAGCCTTCGCTTCCATGACCTCGCAGATGTTGCGCTGGACTCGAAGACGATCCGTCCGGTCGTCGATGGGGGCGGCTGGATCCCGGCAGCGCGCCTGATCGACACCCGTGTGAGTTCCGACGTCGAGTTATCGCGCGTGGTGTTGATCGACGGCGAAGGCCAGGCGATCCCAGTAGGCGACCGCTACATCGCTCACCTCGACGCGATGGAGTGGCTGGGGCGCATCCGGCTGTTCCTGCGCAAACACAGCTGGATCCCCGAGGACGAACGAGAGACCGGCGAAGAAGGAAAGCTTCCGGCGTAGCGGACCGACGCCTCTGCAACCCCGCTCGCGCTCGGTCAGTGACCAGCCATGCGGTCGCCCTGGCCGTCGGCAGGCGTCTCCAGAACCACGCTCGGTAGATCTACCGGTGTAGATTCCCAGCCGTGCGCCCGCTTCCCCTCCTCGTCGCCGTCGCTCCACTCTTTTCCCTCCTCGTCCTCGCGTGCGGTGGCCCTCCGCAGGCGCATGCTCTGGCCCCGACGATCACCGGCCCTGCGGTACGATCGCGCCCCGACGAGCCCCACCTCGGCGACCTGCGCCAGCTCACCTTCGGCGGCGAGAACGCCGAGGCCTACTGGTCTTGGGGAGGCGACCAGCTGATCCTCCAGGCGCGCGGCCCGGACCAGAGCTGCGATCGCATCTACCGCACGCGCCCGTTCGACCCCCGGCCGACGTTCACCCCGGTCTCGAGTGGTCAGGGGGCGACGACGTGCTCCTTCTTCCTGCCCGGCGATCAAGACGTCATCTACGCCAGCACACACCTCGGCGGCCCCGTCTGCCCGCCGCGCCCGGATCAATCGAAGGGCTACGTCTGGGCTCTTTACCCGAGCTACGACATCTTCCGCGCGAAGGCCGACGGCTCGGGGCTCGTCCGCCTCACCGATACTCCGGGCTACGACGCCGAGGGGACCGTCTGCGGCAAGGACGGCTCGATCGTCTTCACGTCGGTGCGCGACGGCGACGTGGACCTCTACCGGATGGACTCCGACGGCAAGAACGTCCGCCGTCTGACCGACACCCCGGGCTACGACGGCGGGGCGTTCTTCAACGCCGACTGCACGAAGATCGTCTGGCGCGCGTCGCGCCCGAAGGGCAGCGACCTGGACGAGTTCCGCGCGCTGCTCGCGCAGGGGCTCGTGCGGCCGTCGAAGCTCGAGCTCTACGTCGCAAGCGCCGATGGCTCCGACGCCCGGCAGATCACCTACCTCGACGTGGCGTCGTTCGCGCCGTACTGGCACCCATCGCAGAAGCGCATCTTGTTCAGCTCGAACTACGCCGCCCCGAGCCCGCGCGAGTTCGACCTCTGGGCCGTCGACATCGACGGTACCCGCCTCGAGCGCGTCACGAGCGCGCCCGGCTTCGACGGGTTTCCAATGTTCTCGCCCGACGGCAAGACGCTCGCGTTTTCGTCGAACCGCGCCACCGCGGAGGGCAAGCACGACACGAACCTCTTTACCGCGCGCTGGGTCGAGAGCGAGCCCAGGGTCCAGGAGACCGGCGCGGACCGCACGATGCGCGACGTGGTGTGGCTCGCCGATCCTGCGCGCGAGGGCCGGGGCGTGGGGACTCACGGCATCGAGGACGCCGGCGCATACGTCGAGCACGCGATGCAGTCCGCCGGCCTCGCCCCGGCCGGGACGGAAGGGTACCGGCTCCCCTTCGAAGCGACGACCAACGTGACGGGAACCGCATCGCTCGTCGTCGGGGGAAAGGCAGCGGCTCCGACGGATGCCCAGCCGCTCGCCTTCTCGTCGTCGGGATCCGTCGAGGCGCAGGTCGTGGACGCGGGCTGGGGCATCGTGACGGACGGCTGGGACGACTACGCGCGCGTGGACGCGAGGGGGAAGATCGTCCTCGTCCGGCGCTTCGTCCCGGACGATCCGAAGTTCGAGAAGCGCGACGACAAGAGCCGCCACGGCGATCTCCGCCGCAAGTCGTTCCTCGCCCGCGAGCACGGCGCGAAGGGGATCCTCGTGGTGGACCTCGCGAAGGACCAGGAGGAGGCGCGCTTCCCCGAGCTGCACCCGGACGTCGCAGGGGACGCGGGGATCGTCGCGGCGATCGGGGCGCGCCAGATCCTCGCGCCGGTGGCCGACGCGCTGAAGAAGCACGCGCGGGTGACCGCGAAGATCGAGGTCGTGCTGAAGCCCGAGAC
>JBAULD010000496.1:0-21841 GCA_049578005.1 Polyangiaceae bacterium | reverse complement strand
AAACGAGTCCCTTCGATTCCAAGGTCCCCTGGACACCATCGAACCGTTCCCCGATCCGAGGGAGGCGCGCCGCCAGCCGACCGAGGTCGGCGCGCGCGTCGAACTCCACGGTGCCCCACGCCTTCCTCCAGGGCGACGCGGTGAGCAACGGGCCGGTCCCGACGTGGACCGAAGACGATTCGAGCTGGATCGTTCCGATGTCGTCGATGCTCGCGGTCGCGCGTCCCGACGCCTGTCGGCCGTCGATGGTCACTTCGATGCGGGCGCTCGCGTCGCCCAAACCCGAGTACGCAGCGTGCTGCAAGTCGACCGAGAATCGGCCCTCGGCGGCCCCCTGCTTTACCGTGGCGTCCACGTCGAGCGCCAGCTTTCCGCGCGCCGCCGCCAGGGTCGTGAAGGTCGAGAGGCGGGCGAGGTCGAGGCCGTCGCTTTTGACTTTCACGACGACCGCCGAAGGCGACTTGATCCACGTGGCGGTCAGCGTGCCGCCCAGCCCTTCGATGAGGACGTCGTTCGCGCGTATCGAGTTGCTCGATATCTGGACGAGGCCGGCTCGCGCACGAGCGGGCTCCCCAGTTCCGGTCGCGTCGAGCTCTACGTCGTGGAGCGCAAGGCCGCCATCGGTCGTGACCTTCGCGACGGCACGCACCGCCGAGAGGCTCGCGCCGCCGGCCTCGAGCCCCTCGCCGTCGACCACCACGCCCACGGACGGTGTCCGGAGATCGCCTGTCGCGCGCAGCTCGACATGCGCGCTTCGCAGCGATGCGCCGCGCGCAAGGAGGTTGCCGAACGTCGCGGAGACGCGCGCGTCGATCGCCTTCGTGCGGAGGTTCAGCGAGCCCGCCGCGTGAATGTTCGCTGTTCCGGATGCGGCGCGCTCGAGAAAGGCCGCTTCGTCGAGCCGAGTGATGCTCGCGTCGCCTTCGAAGTTCGCGATAAGACCCCCGTCTTTCGGCTCGAGCTGCATCGTCACCACCGTCGTCGCCGCCGGTTCGCGGAGCGCCAACTCCCCCCGTGCCGACACGTCCCCCTCCGCGGAGCGCTCGAATTGGGCGGTGAGGGTCGCCCCCGGGATGCGGGTGGACCCCAGTCTGCCGCCTGCGAGCACGATGTTGCCTCGGCCGTCCACCGCCCCAGAGGGTTTGGCGTTTGCCTCGAGGTCGCCGGACGCCTCCAAATCCGAGGGGGGGGCCGACGGGACGATCGCGTGGACGTCGAGGGCCTGTCCCTCGAAGTGCAGCTTGGCGCGCACCTCGGGTCGGACGACGACCGGCCCGTTTACGTCGAGCGAAGCCGCGCCGGCGATGACATGCGCCGAAATATCGACGAGGGGCAGCGTTCCGTGGACCTCCGCGTGCGCTTCCACAGGGACCGAGATCGGGCAATCCGGCCACGCCGCGCGGAGCTGCTCGGGCGTCGCGCGCGCGACGTCGGCGACCGCGTCGACGCGTCCATCGTCGTACGTCGCTTCGACACGGTCGGCGATGGTGCCCACGGCGCCGTTCCAGAGCGCCCGAACCCGCAGCGACGGCTGCGTGAGATGGGCCTCGATTTCTCCACGAGCCCGCACTCCTCCCGGTAGCCCCCGGACGACGATCGGCGCTCGATCGACGTCGAGCGCGAGTCCTCCTCCCTCGAGCCGCAGGCTCGCCTCCGCGCCGTCCACCTCCGCCTCGAGCGGAGGCGCCGCGTTGGGCCGGACGTGAACGTCGGCGTGGGCCAGGAAAATACGCGGCACGGTCACGCGCGCGCCGCGGCCTGGACTTTGGTCGCGCGCTCTATCCGGACGCAGCTCGAACGCGCGCGCGATCCGCAGCGCGCCGCTCGCGTCGGGATCGATCGTGGCGTCGACACGTGCGAGCGTGAGCTCCGGGATGTCGACGACGATTTCTCCGTGACCGCCGATCGCCGAGCGGACGAGGGCCCACGTCGACACGCGGGCGCGCGCCCCCTCGACTCGAAGGAGGATCGTCCCGTCCGCGTCATCCACGTGCGCGTCGATCCCGCCGGCGGAGGCCAACCCCAGCTCGCCAATCCGGTCGACGACGACGTGGCCGGCGAACGTGGACGCGAGCACGCCGTTGACCTTCGCCGCGACTAGGCGGCGCACGCGCGGAAGTCGCAGCGAGAGGGGGAGGGCTATCGCGACGATGGAGGCTGCGATCGCAAACGCCGTCGCCGCGCGAGCCACGCCGCGCAGCTTGGGCATCCTCAGAAGGACTCCCCGATCCCGAAGGCTACGGCGAACGGATCGAGGAACTTGGGCGGTTCACCGAACGTGGGGTCGTATTTCGTGGGGTCGCTTTGTCCCAGGATTTGCATCCCGTGAATCCGGTAGCCGATATCGAGCCGGATGGGCACCACCGACGTATCGTAGCGCGCGCCGACGCCGCACGACATGTGGAGGTAGTTGAACCGCAGTGCTCTGGCTTCGAGGTTGGAAGGGTATTTGTGGAACAGCACGAATTGCGAAACGTCGCCGGCATCGCAGAACACGACTCCGCGCCACGGGCCGGACGTCGCGATTCGAAGCTCGGCCGAAGCTTCCCACTGCGTGAAGCCGCCGACCGGGCTGGAGCAAAGCGGATTCGTCTGGATCTGGCTCGGCGTGAACAGCTTGGGGTCGCAGCTATTCGCCGCCTGGGTGGCGGCTGTGGCCGGGTTGAGGAAGGGCACGAAACCGTGGGGCGCAACCCCGCGCAGCGGATATCCCCGATTGGAGTTCGGCCCTCCGGAGAAGAAGCCGCGGAAATAGACCGTTTCAATGTCTTTGGCGGTGGCGCCGTTCGGAAGACCGGTCTCGACGCTGCCGCCATAGTTGAACGGGAAGAGCAGACCCAGCGTACCCGTGACGGCGAATGTGAGATTGCGCGCGATCGGGATGTACCCCTCGACGTCCGGCTGGATCCTGAAGTCAGTCGCGGTTCCGCCGAACGGACCACCCGCGGCCTGGAGATCGAGATTGGCAGCGAAGCCCGCGTGCGTGTGTACGGGGTCGTCGCGGAAATCGAGCTGCGTGACGATCTGTGGAAACGAAAGAAAGACTGTCGGCAGCGAGGGGTCGAGCTGCTGGCCGGGGTACGTGAAGGGTTTCTCGCCCTGGAAGTTGTAGGCAAGCGTCGAGAACAGATGTTTTCCAAAGCGTCGCTCCACGCCGATGGATACCTTCGGTTCGACGTAGTTCACGACGACATTGCTGTCGCTCGGTTTCGGCTCGACCAAGAGGGGATAGATGTTGAGCGCCGGGCGGATGAAGCCCGTCGTCCGCGCCTCCAGGAAACCCGGCTGCCGGAACTGAAGTCTCAAGTGCTGCTCGTAGAAGTACCGTTTTGGAGCTCGGGGGTCGCTGAGGCTCGTCGGGTAAAGGACGACGCCAGGCGTGAGATCCGCGCTGAAGTCTCGGAGGCCGCCGAGAAGATCGTGGTCCTCCCAGCCGAAGAGCACGTGGACGTCGGTCTTGATCAGATCGAGTTCACCGCCTCCGCCCAATCGGACGGTCCGAAGCTGTGCCGGCTGGACCTGGACGACGAGCGGTACGACGGGGTTCGGCGGGTCCGACAGGCTCGGAACCACCTGCACTCCGGTGAACACTTCGAGGTCGAGCAATGCCTGCGTGCTCGACTCGATCTCTGCGGCCGAGTAGGGCTTCCCCGGGCGGATATGCATCACGCGACGGAGGACCGTTTCGTCAATCTCCTGCGGCTTCGGGCCGGCGCCGTCCGGATCGAGGCCGACGAACGTGATCGGGCCGTACACGCAGGCGATCCCCGCGTTCACGACGAACGCGTAGTCTATCGCGTGTGCGGGCAATTCGACGCGCGATTCGGCGTTTACGGCGGCGTAGGCGTAGCCGCGGGTCGTGAGCGCACGAAGAAGGGCGGCCTGTGCATCGGCGTAGGCGGCCTCGTCGAACCGGGTTCCCTTCGGTAGCGCGCGTTCGGCCACCGCGCGGACCTCGGTCGCGACGGCCTTCGGCAGCGACTCGAGTCCGTCGATTCGAAGCTCGCGGTTGAGGACCGCCGGTCCCTCCTCGACGACGATCTCGACTCGCACGTGGTCGGTGCTCGCGTGAATGACCCGCGCGACGCGGGCGTGGGCCTCGAAGAAGCCTTTTCCGCGGTAGAAGCGCTCGACCCGGGCGAGATCGCGCTGGAGCACGGTCGGGTCGTAAATCGTGTACTCGTTCGCGAAGCCCTGAAATAGGCCCAAGAACCGCGGGCTCTCCGTCGTGGCGAGCTTGTCGCTAAGGGCCCGCGTGTCGATCGCTCCCGCCCCGACGACGCCCACCGAGTCGACCGCGGCTCCCCCCGGAGGGATGGCCGCGCAGCCGGAGAGCGACAGGAGCAGCGCGACTGCGGCCCGAGCGATGACAGAGGCGAACGAAGCGGGCATGGGGCGCGAGCCAGCCGCACTATAGTGCGAGGGTGCGCTTCGCCGTCGCCGCCGTCGAGGCCATCTTGCTCGCTGGGTGTTCGTCGAATCTCCCGCGCCCGCCGTTCGCCCCTCAGCCCCAGAGCGCGCTCGAAGAAGTCAGCTCGTCCCTGCCGCCCGGACGAGTCGAATCCGTTCCCGATCGGCCCACGCGATCTGCGGTGTGGCTCGACGGCGAGTGGGTGTGGCGGCGCACTCGGTGGTCGTGGCTCCCGGGACGGTGGGTCGAAGCGCCCTCCGGCGCGAGATTCTCACCATGGGCGTTCGTTCGCGGGGCGGACGGACGGCTTTGGTACGCCGCCGGAGTCTGGCGCGACCGCGCGGGCTCTCCGATCGACGCGCCGCCGCCGCTCGCCGCGGCGCAGGTCGGCTCGGCACCCGTCGTGAACGCGAGCGGCGACGCGGAAAACACGGGTCCAACGCTTCCGGCGTCTAGCCCCGCCCGTAGCCGGTGACCTGGGCGAAGGCCTCGGGCCGGCCAACGCGAGCTCGAACCCCGGGGCGCGTTCTCAGTTGAGCGGATACCCTTGCCACACCCACAGAAGCGTGTCGGCCATCGTGAGGTCTTGAACCCGCTGGTCGCAGTGTCCTGCGCCGAGACCCTCGACGAAGCGGTAATGGTAGCCCTGCGCTTGGAGCTCCGCGGCGGTTCGCAAGTTCGCCATGAGCCAGTTGTGGTGCATGCTCTCGGGGGTGTTGTACCCGTTGTCCATTTCGTTCGCGTTGACGAAAACGTGAAGGGGCTTCGGAGCCGTGTTGACGATCAGCGCTAGGTCCGAGTGATAGTCCCAGGCCCCCAGCGGATAGAGCGCCTGGTCGGCGGTCTGCGCGGGGTTCTGTTGATCCACGAACGTCCCAGAGTACGTCACGATTCGGTGAAACCATTCGGGATGGAACCACCCCATCGTCAGCGCGGCCGCACTGCCGGAGCTGCACCCGACGGTGCCGCGTCCCTCCGGGTCGGTCGTCAGAGCGAAATTGGGAAATGCGGCCTTGAGGGCCGCGTTCGAGAGGACCGCGGGGAGTACCTCGGTCTCGACGAATTGCGCGTAGCGGTCCGACACCGTGTCGTACTCCAGTCCGCGCTCGCTGCCGACGCCGTCCCCTCCGCCGTTCTGGATCGCGATGGCGACGAACGTCGGCAGCTGCCGGGTGGGATCGGTGCTCTGCGTCAGGTTGTCCAGCGCGACCTGCACGTTCGAGAGCTGGCCGGGTCCGTCTTGAATGACCATGAACGGGGCGGCCGTTCCGTCCTTGTATTTCGCCGGAACGTACACCGTCACACTTCGAGTGAACGAGTGCTGGTTGGCCGCGAGTAGGGTCGTAGCCATCCCCGTGAAGATCATGCTGCTTGTCGAATTCATCGTGAACTGGAACGTCTTCCCGGCGGGCATACCTTTGGACATCAAATCGGGACTCTTCGTATACGTCGGACCGACCATGTAGTCGCCGTCGCCGATGGCGCCGGGGTACGGCGCGAGGGCCGCATCGGTTCCCAACATCGATCCGGCCGCGTCTCCGGGGACCACGGTTGCAACGCTGTCACTCGAGGCCGCTGCATCGAGTCCGTCGCCCGGCCCTCCGCCGTCGGCGGCGCTGCTTGCCGCCCCGCTACTGCTACCGCTGATCGCACCACTGTTCCCGCCGCCGCTCCCATTGCCCGGGTTGGCGCCGCCGGTCGAAGCGCCGCTGCCGGTCCCCGAAGATCCGCCGTTGCCTCCGAGCGCCGCCCCGCTGGACGTACCGCCCAAGCCGGTCGCCGAACCGCCTGAAGAGTTGGCGCCGACGCCGCTGGACCCGCTCGCGGTGCTCGGGCCATTACCCCCGCCGTCACCGTTACCGTTATTAGAAGAGGGATTGTTCGGGGACGAGCACGCCCCCGCAAATAGCGTGCATACAAGAAAAATTCGACGGTACGAGCGAGCCATGGCGCCTCCAAAAGTCGTGTCGCGAACCGAATCAAACCGTGCTAGCAACAAATGCGCTGCTGCGACCAACTGCCTAATCATGGCAGTGGCCGTCCAGGCAAAATCAGGTTCACGTCTCTGATGCACAGCCAATCGAAAGTGGGTTTTTGCGGATCGACTTCCCACCCCACACGGCGGCTCGCCCGCGCCGTTCCGTTGGAGACGCTTTGTTCTGCTGCTAACGAATTTTCGGCTGGCCTTGCGATGCGCTCCAACGGACTCTGCCCTCACCGTGGTGCTGGAATAGTCCGATGTTGGCGGAACTATTGACGTATAGACTCGAACGACTGAACTTTCGTCTCAACACCCGTCCTTCCTTCATCATGGTGAGCCCTGGCAGCGCCGGGGCGGTCCCACGTTCGTGGAGAATGGAGCCCACATGATTCACGGAAAAGGCTCGAGAGTCCGATCGATGCGGACTTGGTGGCCGCTTGTTCCACTGATGGCCGCGGCTTGCACCGCGCAGATAGGTTCCTCCCAAGGTCCTGCCGGGACCGGCGTATCCGCCGGAGGAGCAGGGGGAGGAGCCGGGACGCCGGGAGGTGCCGGTGGCGGCACCGTCGGAACCGGAGGCAACCCCACCGGAACAACCGGCGGCGGTAACGGGGCTACGGGCGGCGGGTCGGCAACGTCCGGTCCCCAAGACCCGGGCCGCGTCACGATTCGCAGGTTGAACCGAGCCGAGTACGACAACACGGTTCGCGACCTGCTCGGAACGGCGCAGACGCCGGGTGCGACGACCTTCCCGAGCGACGCCCCTGCGCTCGGGTTCGATAACAACGGCGACCTGCAAACCCTCTCGCCGGTTCAGTTCACCCTCTATCAGCAAGCCGCCGAGTCGCTTGCCGCCGAGGTGATGACCGTCGGCTCCAAAGAGCGGGCCGCTCTCATCACGTGTGATCTGACGACGGGGATGACGTGCGCGCAGACCCTCATCCAGAACATCGGCCTTCGCGCGTTCCGCCGGCCCCTAACGGCGACGGAAGTCACGAACTTCACGGGTCTGATGACGACGGCTGCGGGCGCGGGAGCCACGACGGACGAGCAGTTCCGCACCGTGCTCGAGGCGATGCTTCAGTCGCCCAACTTCCTCTTCCGGCCGGAGATCGACGCGGACGTGACGTCGCTGACCCCGCACACGCTCAGCCCCTACGAGGCCGCCTCTCGGCTCTCGTATATGGTGTATCGGAGCATGCCCGACACCGCGCTCTTCACGGCGGCCGCCAACGGACAGCTCGCGCAGCCCTCCGATGTGCAGACTCAGCTGGCGCGCATGCTCGCAGCTTCGAACTCGGTCTTCGGGCCGACGTTCTCGTCGATGTGGCTCGGAACCAGCGCTGTGTCGACCCAATCGTTCGACGCGACGCTGTTCCCCGAGTTCAACGCGAGCCTCGCGAACTCCATGAGCTTGGAAGTCAACGACTTCTTCAATGAGTTCGTGACGCAGAACGAGCCGGTCTCGCAACTGCTGACGGCGAACTTCTCGTACATCGACGCGAACTTGGCGTCGCTCTATCAGATCCCGGTGCCCGCCGGCACCGGCCTGGTGCGGACGACCCTGAACACTCCCCAGCGCGGGGGTGGTCTTCTCACGATGTCGGGAGTGCTTTCGGTCACTTCGTATCCCGCCCGCACCTCGGTCGTGAAGCGCGGAGCCTGGGTACTCAGCCAGCTGATGTGCGCGACCGTTCCCAGCCCGCCCGCGGGCGTGCTCCCCATCGCCGACAGCGTGACGACCGGAACGCAGGCGCAGATTCTCGCGGCGCACCGCACGAATCCCTCGTGCTCGGTCTGCCACGACAGCATGGATAACATCGGCCTGGCGATGGAGAACTACGATGCCGTCGGCGCCTGGCGCACGACGGAGAACGGCATCGCGATCGACGCAGCCGGCTCTTTCACCGGGGCCATTACCGAACCGAATCTTCCGGCGGGCCAGAGTGGTCCGAGCTTCACCGGCGCGGTCGGTCTGGCGGCCGCCGTCGCGGCCGACCCGAGATTCGTCTCCTGCGTCGCCCAGAACGCACTGAGCTACTCGATCGGCCGTACGCTACTGCCGACCGACGCGCCGTACCTCACCCAGATCGCGACCGCGCCGAAGACTGGTTCTCTCGGCGTGCGCGATGTCCTGATGAATGTCGTCGCAAGTGACACGTTCCGCATGCGCCGCGGAGACCCGTGAGCACCGCAACTGGAGGAATGTCATGAGCATCGCCCGCATTACCGACAAGAACGTCTCCTTCGATCCGAAGGCGATCGCCGCCGAGCGGCGGAACCCAACTCGAATCACGGTGCCTCGGCGCGCGGTTCTCCGGGGTACGGCGGCTTGCATCACTCTCCCGCTGCTCGAGTCCCTTCTCACCGCGAAGGAAGCTCGCGCGCAGGCAGCCACCCCCGCGCTTCGCTTCATGACCTGGCACATCTCGTGTGGCGTTTGGGGTCCGAGCTGGTTCCCCACGACGACCGGCACCACGTACACGCTTTCGCCCACCCTCATGGCGCTGGCGCCCGTCAAGAGCAAGGTGCTCGTCCTTGCGGGCATGACGAACGCTCCGTGCGTCAACTCCCAGGGGTCGCACGGTTGCGGGCCCCCCGGAATGACGACCTGCATGCAGGGCCAGAAGCCCAACATCGGGATGGGGATTTCCGTCGACCAGGTCTACGCGCAGTCGATCGCGTCGGCCACGCGGGTCAACTCGATTCAGATCAGCGGGACGGACTCGACCTTCTCGGACACGGGCTATCCGGCCCCGTACAACGGGACCACGTCTTGGTCGAGCGCCACCCAGCCGCTCACGCCGCTCGCGAACGCCTCCACGGTGTTCAACACGCTCTTTTCGGGCGTGACGGCTACCCCGGCCGGTACGACCATGGCTAGCCCGGCTACAACGGCTGCCATCACGAAGCGGCAGGCCCTTCGAAAGAGCGTTCTCGACGAAGTCACCGGCGAGACCAATACCCTGGTGGCAAAGCTCGGGAAGACGGACCAAGTCAAGGTCGATCAGTACCTATCCGCGGTCCGGGCTGCGGAAATGTCCGTTCAGCAGATGATGTCGGCACCCGCGGTCACGACTGCGGGCTGCAATCCGAGTTCGGTGACCGTCCCCACGATGACCGCGGGTCCGGACACGAACGGCAACGGGGCGAAGATCTTCGATCCCCCGACGTACTGCGCCACGATGGTGGACCTGATGGCACTCGCCTTCCAGTGCGACGTGACGAGGGTCATCAGCTACCAGCAGATGAACGGAGGCCACTCGTCGTATTCGTCCTTCCCGTGGCTCACGCCCGCCATCAACCGGGATCACCACGGAATGTCGCACCACAACGGCGACGTCGCGACCGGCTTGCTCCTGGCGCAGGTCGAAGCGTGGGAGATTGGGATCTTCGCGTCCTTCCTCTCCAAGCTGGACGCGATCACCGAAGGTGACAACACGGTCCTCGACAACAGCATCATCTTCCTGTCGAGCGAACTCTCGGACGGCAACGCGCACAACCAGGGAGCCACGACGTACGCCAACTTCACGGGAACGACGGGCAAGCCCATTCTCGTGGCCGGCAGCGGCGGCAAGAAGCTCAGCACGGGGCGCCACGCCATCTACAACAACGGAATCCAGGCCGACCTCTTCATCGCCTTGCTGAATACGCTGGGAGTTCCGGCGACGAGCTTCGGCATGAACGGGACTGCGCCGCTCACCGGTCTGACCTAGACCTCGAGCGCGTCGCGATACGAAAATCCTCCGGCTCTCAACGAGCCGGGGGATTTTTTTTTGCCGTCAAACGTAACTGGCGAGGAACGCGCGCGCACGCCGGAGCCACCAGGTATCGACCCAGCGGGACTCGGTCATGTCCGCGAACCATCCGACGTGACCACCTCGCGCCGTCCACGCTTGTTCAAGACAAGGGGGCGCCCCGGTGAGCCACGCGCGCACCGTGGAGGCGGGGACCATCGGGTCGTCTTCCGCGTGGATGAGAAGGACGGGGAGCCGAATGGCCTCGACGAGTGGACCGGCGCTGACGCGCGCGTAGTAGTCTTCCGCGCTCGCGAAACCGTGCATGGGCGCGATCACGTGTCCGTCGTATTCCCGAATGGTTCGAAGCGCGTTGAGCGAAGCTGCGTCGTAGCGGGCGAGGTGAGGATGCGCCCGCGCGAACGCCGCACCCTGTCGGACCAGGTTTCGGAGGACGTATCGGTGGTAGGGCAAGCTACGGAGCCGTTCGATTGCGCGAGTCACGCTCGTCAAATCCAGTGGAGCGCTGACGGAGACCGCGGCGAGAAGGGCCCCTGGGTCTCGTTCGCCGAGCTCGCCGGCGAGCCGCAAGACCACGTGCCCGCCGAGCGAGACGCCGATCAGCACGACGCCGTTCGCTTGTTCGCATTTCGAGATTGAATCGATCGCAACCTTTAGGTCTTCGGTGAGGCCCGCGTGGTAGAGGGCCGGCGCGTCGCCGATCGATTCCCCGGCCCCCCGTAGATCGAGCCGTACGACGTGCCATCCGGCGCGGTACATCGACACGGCTGCGCGCACGACGTACCGCGAAGCGCTCGACCCGCCGACGCCGTGGACGAGGATCGCGACGCGACGGCGTCGAGGACCGCTCTCGTGCCACCACGCATGCGCGTGCAGGGCGCCGCCGGAAGGGAGGGGCATCCGCAGCAACTCCGTGCGCGCCGGACGAAACGAACGGGGTGGCGCCCAAAGCGGGAGCGCTGCGCCGAGCGATTGCAGGTGCTTGTTCGAGAGCCAGCGCGGCGCGGTGAACGGAGTCTCGAGGACGGCTTCCAGCGCACGCCCATGCGGCGATAAGGGACGGCTCATGATCGAATCGGGCCAGCCTTACTGAGCCGTTTCGAGGGCGCTGCGGAATGCGGCGAGCCCCGCGGAGTCGAGCGCACCGCCCCGAAAGACGATTCGTCCCGCGCGGTCGATCACCAACGTGGTCGGAACGCGCTGTTCGCCGAGCGCGTCCGCCAGGCGAAACTCTTCGTCGACGACCTGCGCGTAGCGCAGCGCGCGCTTGTGGACAAACTCGGCGACTGTCGCCCGCGTCTCGCCGACCGCCACTCCGATCACGACCGCGTCGGCTCTCGTGCTCGCCTGCTCTTGCAGCCTGGCGAGCGCGTCGATCTCGGCCACGCAGACGTCGCACCACGTTGCCCAAAGCGAGACCAGGGCCACGCGCCCACGCAAGACGCTCCGCAGGTCCGTGGCCGTTCCGTCGAGCGCGAGGACCGGGACCGACGGCACCGCCCGCGCGGCGTCGGCCGCCGACTGCGCCGAGGACGTACAGGCCGTACCGAGGCCCACCAGCGCGATTAGAAGTGGTAGCCCGTGGCGCATGTGACGATGTTCATCGAGAGGCCATTGTCACGAACGTAATACTCGTATCCCGCTTCGAAATGAAGAACCCGTACGTCGCCGTTCATCGGTGCGTCGACGGAGATCTTGCCTCCGATGGTCTGCGAATGGAGCGTCGCCAAATCGCTGTCTGCCGTGCGCAATTGGAGGTCCGGCGAGCCGCGCGTCGTGAAGAAATCAACGCCGCTCTGCTCGTGATACCGGTAGAGAGCGCTCACGTAGACGAACCGCGAAAGCCGCTGCAATAGCTGCCCTTCGAAGGAGTTTGCGACGACCCCCCAATCGTCGACGTAGAACCGATAATAGAGCCGCAGCGCTCCGTTCCACGGGAGGAACTGCGCTGCGCGAGCGACGAACGCGTGTCGCACCCGCTCGTCCGGCAAGATCTCCGGGCCCCGTTCGAGGCTCGTCAGCGGCACGCTGTTCCACGTGTTTCCGAGCTCGCCCTGCTGCACGGTCAGCCCGTAGTTCAGGCCGACCAACATGGTCGGCGTGACGATTTGGGTCACGCCGATGCTCGCGGTCGTGCTCGACCGCTCCGCCCGTCCGTGACGGTTGCCCATGATGTCGAAGCGATCGAACCAATCGAATACTTCGAGGACGTTCGCCGAGACCACAGTGTCTCCCCCGGCGAAGGAGTGACTTCCGCCGAGCCCACCGTGCCACGAACGGAATGGTTCTTCGAGGTGAAGCCCGCTCGTCATCGACAGGTCAGATGCCGAGTCCATGCGGTAGGTCGTTCCCCAGTCGAGGGTGCCGGACACGACGTGTCGCGACGCACCGCTGAGTACGTCGACCGATCTCGGGCTGATCGAGTTCGGCGACGCCGCCGTGACGACGTCGATGGGAACGGTGATCACGTGCGTCAGCCGGTCGCCTTGCGTGGCCACGACCTGCAGTTGCGGTTCGAGGATGGTTGCGCGCTCGGAGCCCGGTCCGAGGACGGGACCCGCCTGAGACTGATAGCCGTGGCCGTACTGATCGAATGCGGTGATGCGGGTCATCACCGACTGGACACGCAGGCCATCGTTCTTGCGGCCGAGGACGTCGAAGTCGCCGCTGGATGGCGTGGACCCATCGCCGCCCGCCGTCTGCGCGCTCGCCCCCATCGTCACGACGAGGAGCGAGACGAAGAGCGTGCTTGCGCGACGACGCGCCCGGTCACTGGCACCCGCAGCCGCCGCCCGCCGTCGTCCCATCTCCTCCGGCCGCTCCCTCGCGCGTGTCGTAAAGCTTCTGTCGACTGGCAGCATCGAGTGGTTCGTCTCTGAGTCCCATCATCGGGTCGGCGAAATGTGCGCGACGGTTTTGCGGCACTGTGGCGCAGGCGGCGAGCGCTGCCGTCGCCGCTGCAAGGGCGATGGCACCGAGTCTCAAAGGATCCCTCCCAATCGGAGCCCGATCTGTCCGGGACCGACCATCGGCCCGATGGCAACCGATCGAGCCCGCTTGTCCGCAAACGCGCAGTCGATCACGCCCGCGGCGCCCGAGAAGAGCCCGACGCCGAAGAGGGCCCAAAGAACCCGCTGCTCCTCGAGCGATCCGTGTTCAATCGCCCCGGCGTTCATCGCGAAGAGTCCCGCTGTGCCCGCCATTGCCGCGGCAGGGGGCGCCGCGAAGGCAGCGGCGCGCGCCCACTCCCCGGCGAATGCATGGGCGACCAAGGGGGCGCCTACGAACGCGCCCTCGATCGTCAGCCATCCCACGTTGTTTTGGACATTGCTGCCCCGACTCGTCGCGACGAGAACGCCCCCAGCGGTGAAACCTGCCACGAACGCGAACGCCCCGGCGAAGACCGCGCGAGCCGCCTCCGGCTCGTCGGCGCGTGCGACGGGAGCCGCCAGCACCCATGCCAAGATTAACGGGAGCGCACCGAGAGTCCGCACGGGCGGAGAGACTACGTCGTCTGCCGCCCCCGCTCACCCAGAATCTTGGGCCGTAGACAAGAGACCGCCGAAAAATCGGAAGCACGGACCCCCGGGGGGCTGGACGCGCGCGGGGATGCGCGCGTGCGCGCATGCGCAAAGCGTGCGTCGAGCTCTCGGCGCTTCGAGGCGCGAGGTGCTGAAGCGGCGCGACAACGAAACGGCACGCGCCGTGCTCCGGAATCGCCTCAGAGGCACACCATGGAAGAGACCACGAAGAAGGTAAGCGGCGAACTCGAGAAGAATCTAGAGCAGCTCCGCGCCCTGCGAGACGAGGTCCGGGTGAGAGCTCACCTCGCAAAGATGGACGTCAAAGATCGTTGGAATGAGCTCGAGCCGCGCATCTCCGCCGTGGTCGAGCAGGCAGCCAAGAGCGCCTCCGAGGCCTCGCGGACGGCCGTCACCGAGGCGATCCAGGCGCTCGAGAAGCTGCGAGCCTCTCTGCCCTGACGCGCTGGGCGGAGGGTGGGGGGGGTAGCGGGCGGGGGGGATTGGGGGCGGTGCTCTTATCGCCGGTTTGACCTTTGGCGGCGATGCTCTAACAGTTTGTGATGGTTTTTTGCGCATTCGAGCGATGGCTCACCAGGCGCGGCTGAGGTGGCATTGCCTCCTTCTCTTCTAGGAGCGATGAACGCCGCCGGTCCGGCTCGCCTCACCGAAGCGAACCTTCGCGAATTCCTCCGGCGCGAGCTCCAGTCTCGCCTCCCGCGCAAGCTCGCGCTCGGCGGGACGACCGCGGCCGCGGTGCTCGTCCTTCTGTTCGAGAGGGAGGGAGAAACGTACGTGTGGCTCGTGCGCCGGCCGACGTCGATGCGCAGTCATGCCGGGCAAGTGGCGTTTCCCGGAGGGAAGAACGACGCCAGCGACGACTCCCTTCTCATCACGGCGCTTCGGGAAACCGAGGAAGAGCTCGGAATCCTACGCTCCAGCGTCGACGTCCTGGGGGCCCTCGACGACATTCGGACCGTCACCGGTTTTACGATCGCACCCTGGGTCGGCTGGCTCGTCGACGGCACCGCGGTCCGACCCAATCCAGCCGAGGTGGCGCGCGCCTTCGCGGCGCCGCTGCGGTCCTTTTTGGGGCCGCGGAGAGGCGATCCCCGTTGGCGGGGCTGGAGCGTCGACGGGGAGTTCGTCTGGGGGGCTACGGCGGCGATCGTTGCGGACCTGATCAGGCTGGTCCGAGAACGACTCCCGGCTCAGTAGGGGTTGTCGTCCACCGGTTTTTCGGGTTTCGGTTTCGGCGCGGCCGCGGGCTTTGGGGGCGGCGTGGGTGCAGACACGGGGGCGGCAGTCGGCTCGGAAGGTGTTCCGTCCGCCGGCGTAGGCGCCGGTCGTTTGGGGACGGGCTTCGTTGCAGGCCGCGATGGGGGAGGGGAGACGGCTTCCGCCGGGGGAGGCGCAGGGGCGACGTTCGCCGGGGGCCGTGGAATCGCCACCGCGGGCCTCTCGCTGGCCGCGGACGCGGGGGCCGATTGCGCCGGCGCCGGCGAAGCGCTCTGCGCGGGGGGGATGGTCACCGTCGTCACGCTGGCCATGGTCGTTGGACCCAGAGCCGGCGGGGGAGGCGTGGCAGGAGGCGTCGCCGGATCGGCAACGGGCTCCGGTGGGGGCCCCCCACCGAACAGCTGGTCTCGGAACATGATGGCGCCTGCCAGAGCGAACGCCGCGGCGATGACGAGCGCGATCACCGCGCCGGTATTGCGATTGGCATTTCGAGAACGGGCCGCCGTCCGGGCCGGTCGGACGCTCGTCGGCGTATCGCGCGACGGCCGGTGCGATTCGGCTCTTGGTTTCTCGGCGGGCGATTGCCCCGCGGCGTCTCCGGCTCGGAGCGCGGCCACGGTTGCGGCGAGCGCCTTGGGAGTGTCGGCCGTGGTCCACTCGCTGGAAGGGGTCGCCACCGAGGCTGTCGCGGGCTCGGGAGCGCGGACGACCGGCGCAGGCGCCGATGCCGAGAAGATTGGGTTGGTGCCGATCTCGGCCATCGAACCGCCGGCCTCCCGCAGGGCATCTTCAAGCAGCTCGGCGGCTTGCCGCATGACCGTCTGGTCTTCCTTGGCGGGCATGTCCTCCGGGCCCTTCGTGTCCGGGAACATCGCCGGGACCACGTTCGGTCGAGGGGGCAACGAGGGATGGCTTGGGAGCGGAAGACGTCCGGGCGGCGACGAGGAGCCCGGGGGCGACGACGATCCGGGCACCGGCGTGGCGCCGATCCCCATCATGGTCGCCTTTCGGTTCAGCAGCGGGCCTGCGGCGGCGGGCGTTCCAGCCGCGGGTGTTACGGACCGCGCGGCGGGAGCCCGCTGAGAAGCCGGTCCGGCGACCGGCGATCCTCCGGACGCGGGGCCTCGAGGCGGCGGCGTCGATCGCGTGAGAGCAGGCGCTTGGGTCGCTTCGTCCCCGCTGTCGAAAGACTTGCCGGCGTCGTCCTTCGTATTGACGAGCCGGTCTATGATCGCCTTCGAAGGCTCGTCGATCTTGATGAACTTGACCCCCATGCCCGCCGGCCGCTCTCCGCTCGTCGTTCCGGCGTCGCGCTTCCACACGATCCGTCCGACGCCCGCGATGACGGCCTGATCGCTCGAGAGTCGAATCTCGAACTTGAGCAGCGTGCCCGGCGGAAAGGGATTCGCCGTCTTGATGAAAATGCCCCCCCGGCTGACGTCGTGCGCATGGTTCTCGATGAATTCGTCGACCGTTGCGCTCTTGTAACGCACATTCAGACTGACGATTTTCACGCGCCGGTCTTTGCGGGTGTCCTGGGTCATCGTGGGCCGTCTCCCTCCGGGAGAAGCTCGAGTCAAAAGCCGCGCTCTTGCGCTCGGGACTTCGGGCCATCGTAACCCGTCCGACCCCGAAAAAGCCAACCTACCGCTTACTTCGACGTCTTCCGGCGCGGCTTCTTCCTTGCGCCGCCTTCGTCGGCAAGAGGGTAGTCGATGGTCGCTCGAAGCTGCCGAGTGCGCTTGTCGACCTCTCGCTGGAGCGCCGTTACGGCCGCGCCTCGCGCGTCGTACAAGCGCCTCGGCTTGCGCTTCAATTTCTGGTCACTGAGGAGCGCATACGTGAGCCACGGAAAAACCGCGGTCACGTCCGCGTGCACGTAGATGCTGCCCGTTGCGACGCTCTCGGCCGACACCTTCCCCCATGTGTGTCCTTCCCCGGCGGGGCACGAACTCAACGCCCCATTGTCGACCGGGTCGACACAAAGTTGCACGTCGATGTCGAACCCGTGGGTCGGCACGCCCAAGATCTGGTCCAGAAGAGGTTCACCTTGCAGCGTGTAGTTCTTGGGTACACCTCCGCCCAAGATCCAGACGGCCATCGGCGCGCGGAGGGTCGCGAAGCAATGGTGCTGCATCGCGCCCATTTCGAACACGTCGTCGCATACGTCGATCTCGAGTCGGAAGGCGTCCCCGAGGAGCCGCCGCAGCTTCACGATATTGAGAAAGATCGACCCATCTTGGACGGCGCCTACGAAAATCGGGACGCCGAGTCGCCAGGCGGTCGACAGGAGCGAGGGCTCCTTCACGCCGAGCGCCTTTTCTATTTTGGCCAGCCGTGCCCCGAGCAAGTAGTGTAGCTCGGGCGTCGTCATTCGTTTCTGGAACTCCGGACCGCGCATGATGGCCGAGAAGAGCCTGTCGGTCTCGAGCAGCGTCTCTTCCCAGAAGCCGAGATCGTAAATGCGGATGATCCGCGCCAATCGGTATTGCAGATCGCCCGCGCTCGGATCGATTTCGCGGATGCGGTGGCCGATGACGCGGTGGGCGTCGTGATAGAGATTCGCGCCAGTGGTCGTGATGCAGTCGATGAGCCCCCGCTCGACGAGGGGAATGAGGCACGACTGGTGGAGCCCCGCAGGGGTCATCGCCCCGCTGAACGTGAGAAACACCGCACACTTTTGCTCGATGCTTCGTCGCATCAGCTCATGCGCCGTTCTTTCCTGACGGCCGACGTAAGCCGGAAAACGGTGGTCGAGGATCTCTCGGGGCGTTTCTCGGCCTGTGATCGCCGATGGGACGACGTCGCGGGCACGCTCGAAGCGACGGCGGAACGAGGCCTGATTGCTCTGTGAAGTCGACATGGGATGGGCCGATCGGGGGGGGACGGGGCGTCCGCTGCGGGCGACGCGGTTCGGCACCTGACGAACATGCCCCGGGCCCTGGAGTCAAGCGCCGCTTGCGGGCGAACGCGAAAGGGTGCATTTGATGGCGTCGATGACGACGTTACGGCCGCTCAGCGTACCTCTCGCCGATCAGCCCCCTTCCCTCGGGCGGCCGACCACCTTCGAACAGCTCGCTGCGCTCCCCGACGAGTGCGTCGACGTCGCGATCGGTGCGGCGCTCATCGCACGCGACACCCACGCGACGCTCGACGTCGACCGAACGATCGCCCGCTTCGACGACATGGCGGCACCGCTGGCTGCCCGCAACCTCGCGTCGCTTGCCCCCGCCGATCAGGCGAGTGCGCTGTCGCTTTATTTGTACGAACAGCTCGGCTTCCGTGGGAACGAGCAAGATTACTACGACCCCAAGAACAGCCTGCTGCCCGATGTTCTCGACCGCCGGCTCGGGATCCCCATCACCCTCGCGCTCGTCTATTGCGAAGTCGCCCGGCGCGTGGGAGTACGGGCGCGTGGCGTGAGCTTCCCGGGGCACTTCCTCGTCCGGGTGGACTCGCCGGGACGGGAGGACGAGCCGGTCGCCATCGACCCCTTCTTTGGAGGTCGGCGCCTCGATCACGCCGGTTTGCAGACTTTGCTCAAACGCGCGGCGCCTTCTCAGGAAGTCTCGCTCGCCGAACACCTGGCGCCTGCCAGCGCGCGCACGATCCTCGTGCGGATGCTCATCAATTTGAAGTGGATCCACGCGACCCGCGGCGACTTTGCGCGAGCCCTCCTCGCCCTCGACCGGATCATCTCGCTCACCCCCGATTCGGTTCCCGCGCTGCGAGAGCGCGGAATGCTCGCGGCCCGGCTCGGAGCCGTCGAAGCCGCGCGCGCCGACCTGTCGCGATTGCTCGAGCTCGTCCCTCAGGCTCCCGACGCCGTATCGATTCGCCAGCGCCTCGAGGAGCTTCGCGCCAAGCGGAGTGTGCTGAACTGATTGGCCCGAAGCCGTCCCTCCGGCGATGGGCGATCTGCGTCCTCGCCGCCGGGACCTGGATCTCGGGATCGTCCGCGTCGGCTCAAACGGCCGACGGGCGGCAGGACGCGGCCTGGCACTGGACCATGGACGCGTGGACTCCCGAGCGGCAGCAAACGCGCTACGAGTTTCAGTACGCCCCGGTCTGGTACCGACCTACCGGCAGCGCCGACCGTCGATGGCCCATGGGATCGGAATTCGGCTTCGGCGTTCGCACGACGACCCGAGTGCTGCCCTTTCTCGTGTCGTGGTCGTCCGAGCCGGTGCTCCGCGTGCTCGATTCGAAGTCGTTCGCGTTCTCGATCGTGCAGCGCGTGTTTGCAGGCGTCGCCATCGGTCCCATCGAGCCCGAGGTCGGAGGCGGCCTGTCGATGTTCACCGTCGACGTGTTCCACGCGAACTTCAGCGCCGAGCTTTTCTCGCCGCGCGCCGAAGCCGGATTCTGGGTCCACGTTTCGAAGCTGCGTCTCGGGGCCCATGCGTACGCCGAGTACCTGTGGCGCTGGTTCGGGGACCGGAACTATCTGATGCGGGGCGTCGCGTTCGAGGTGTCGATCGAGTCGCCGCGGGCGGGGGCGGCGCCTCCCGTGACCTCATCCGTTCATTGACCTGCTGAGCCGGCTGGCCGTAGCCTGCCGGGTCATGCGGCGTTCCGGAATGGATCGGGGGGCCGCGCACCCGGAGGAAATGATGAAACGAATGCTCATGGTCGTGGCCGCTGCGGCGGGACTTACAACGTTGTCGGGTTGCGCCTCATTCGCGGGCCTGACCGGTGAGGTTTACTCGGGGTATGTCCTCGGGGCGAGCGCCGGTGCCGGGTCGGGTACCAAGACCGGCGAAGCCTGCGCGATGTCGATTCTCGGCGTGGTCGCGATCGGCGATGCATCGATCGATTTGGCGAAGTCGAACGGCGGCGTCTCCCAAGTGGCGTCCGTCGATCACAAGGTCTTCAGCATCCTCGGCATTTACGCGAACGTCTGTACGGTCGTTCACGGGAGCTGATGGTCGAGTCCCGCCCTCGTCCGCAGACAGCCTAGCCCCTCTTGGGGGGGAACGAGGTCGGGCTTGGTCGATTGGGTCCACCATTGCGGCACCCCCTCTCCGTACATGCGTTTTCGCGGAGAGGGGGCGGCCGGCGCGTGAGGTCGCGGAGTCCACCGTCCAGCGATGGCTTCCGTCGGCGGGGGCCGAATGAACTACCCTCACGCCGCATGGCAGTCGGTCGCCGCGCCTTTCTCGCGATACGTCTTTCGAGCGCGGCCTTTGCGTTTGCTCCGGCAGCGGCGGCCCAAGTCCATGGGGACGTGAGCGCGCAGGCCGGGGCAACCGAGCGAATCGCGCCCGGCGCCGCTCCTGGCCGCACGCCCGGGCCGAGCGGCGAGATTCATGCGCACATCGCGGTCTACCCGATGCTTCGCGTCGGGCCGTATGCGGCCTTCGATCTCTCCCCGGTCGCCGGCCAACCTGACCGGCAAATCTATGCCGGGGGCTTGCGCGTCAAAGTCAGCCCACCTTGGTTGGCAGCCCCTTGGCGCCTCTGGGGATTTCTTGGCCTGGGTTTGGCCTACGCGTACACGCCGAGCACGCCGGTCTTTCGCTCCGCGTCCGTCGTCACGCCAGAGCTGCCGGTGGGCGTCGGGCTGGGCCACCGGCTGCACGGGCCGTGGGACCTCGTGGCCGAGCTCGGGGTGCGCTGGGATCTCGCCGGCATCGGCGGGGCCGGATCCCCGCCGCCGCCCGCGTCTCCTCTGCCCACGCCGTTCGCCGGCAATGACTTGCTGGCCGTATCTTTGAGCGTAGGAGTAAGCTTGGCGCTGTAGCGCGGGTGGCCCGCCCGCCGCGTGCTCGGGCACTACGCAATGAGCACTCCTTCAGACCGCACCGGCCCCGCTCCGGATGGCGAGCGCCAGGAAGGTACGGCGCCCAGTCGGCGCCCGACCGCGCGGGTCAGCATGCGCCCCGGTGGGCCCGAGGCGCTCGTCGGTATCGTCGTAGCCGGGCGCTACCGCATCGAGCGAGTCGTCGGCGAGGGCGGGATGGGCGCGGTCTACCAGGCCGAGCACGTGCTCATGCGCAAGCGCTTCGCGCTCAAAGTGCTTCACCCCGAGATGGGCCGGCTGCCGGAGGTGGTCGCACGGTTCGAGCGTGAAGCGATGGCGGCGGCCCACATCGAACACCCCAACGTGGCGGGGGCTACCGATTTCGGGAAACTCGACGACGGCTCTTTCTTTCTCGTGCTCGAGTACGTCGAGGGGGAAAGCCTGCGCGACGCGATCGCGCAGGGACGGTTGGAGCTGGGGCGCGCGCTCTACATCACGAGGCAAATCGCAAGCGCGCTGGCGCGGGCGCACGCGCTCGGCATCGTCCATCGGGACCTCAAGCCCGAGAACATCATGCTGGTCGAGCGCGAGGGCTCGCCCGATTTCGTGAAGATACTCGACTTCGGCATCGCCAAAGTTCCCATCGGCGAGTTCGTCGGCCAACATCCTCAGGCAGGGCAGGCCCTCACGCAGCTCGGAATGGTGTACGGCACGCCCGAGTACATGGCTCCCGAGCAGGCGCTCGGTCAACCGGTCGACGCGCGGGCCGACCTCTACGCGCTCGGAGCCATGGCGTTCGAGATGATCGCGGGAACGCGGCCGTACAATCACGAAAGCAAAGTGACGCTGCTGGGGATGCACGTGGCCGCGCCCATTCCGAGCATGGCCGAGCGCGCGCCGGACGCGAAGGTCCCTCCCGAGGTCGACCGAATCGTCGCCCGTCTCCTCGCGAAAGATGCCGCCGCGCGCTTCTCGGACGCGAAGGAGCTCATCGAAGCCATCGACGCGGCCGGTCCGCAGGTGGCGGGCACCGCGCGACAGTCTGCCTCGGGAGAGCGCGACTCCTCCGGCTCTTCGCCGGCGAGTGCCGGTTCGCGATCGGCGGATCAGTCGCCCGTAGCCGCGGGGTCGCGCTCTGCGTCCCTGGTCGGTACGTCGCTCCGCGGCGCGATGAGCTCCGCCCCGGCC
>JBAULD010000495.1:0-5357 GCA_049578005.1 Polyangiaceae bacterium | reverse complement strand
ATCGCCCGGGCGACGTCGCACCTCACCGCGGCGGCGACGAGGTCCATCATCATCGCGACGTGAACCGGATAGTTGGCAATCAAGGCGAAGTCTAACCCGGTGGGGGTGGGCGACACCGGCTGGCAGCCCGGCGAAATGGCGAGCCCTTGTTCGATCGCGCGAATCGAGGCCAGGTGGGCGTCGATCTTGACCTTGTCCTCGCTGCCGAGGCGCGCCTCGAACCGCGTGAGGTCGTCGATGCAGTAGTCGAGCACACTCCGTTGTCGTGCGAGAGAGGCGGTCGTCCCTCCGAAGACGAGAGTGTAAAGGTCGTAGGGATTCGTGACGGGCGCGTTTCTGACGCCCCCCGCCTTCCAGCTGATGCCGTCGGGGCCCGTGCGGCAGCCGACGGTGAGCTGCGGCGTCGCGAACCCCTGCAGAGTCAGAGCGTCCGAGATCAGCGTGTCGATCGACGGCGTCGGAGGGCCCGACGAAAAGGCCCCGTAGCTTCCCGTCAGCAGCGACCCGTAGGTGAAGTGCCCGTCATACGTCAGGCCCGCGTCGACCATGACCTGTACGTCCACGCCGCCCGTCAGGACGCCGGTGCCGGGTCCGCGCATCGCGAGCACCTTCGATTTCCACGGTTCGAGCGGCGACAAGATCGCGGGCAGAGGCGCGGTCAGCGGCCCGGCCGGCGGATAGAAATCGGGCGGTACGATGCCGTTGGTCCACGTGACGGAGATGAACCGCTTGGGGGGCGTCGCCGACGCGGCGACGACACTGTCGGACTCGAGCAAGGGCAGGATGCCCATGGCGAGGCCGAGCCCCTTGAGGAAGGCCCGTCTCGAATACCGGTCGCGGCGGTCGGGCGTCATTGGAGCGTTTCCCCCGTTCCAGGCGTTCGGTAGCGGAACGTCGGCGACGTCGCGATCGCCACGACGAGCTCGCGGATGTCCCGCATGCTGCTCTTGAAGGCGCTCGCGGCGGCGTCGAGGGACGTCGCGTCCTGTGGGGTATCCAAACGTCCGAGGCCATAGCGAAGCCATTGGCGAGCGAAGCAGGTCTGCACTTCGTCGCTGGTCGTCATCACGGTCAGGAGGCCTCGGGCGTCGTCGACCGTCGTCGCTTGGCCGTCGAGCGTTACGGTCACGCGGGCATCGACCGGCGCCCCGTTGTCGGTGGTCCGGTAGGCGCCGATGCCGTCGTAGTTCTCGAACGCGAAGCCCAGCGGATCGATCTGGGCGTGGCAAGAAGTCGCGCAGGGCATGGCTCCGGACGCGGCGAATTGCTGCCGCGTCGTAGTGCCAAACGCGGGCGGGCCGACCATGGGCGTGGCGGGCGCGGTCCCGGGTAGCAGCTCGCAGAGAAGCTTCTCGTAAATCGCATTGCCACGAAGAGGCGGATCCGAGCCCGCCGGTCCACCGGTCGCACTCAGAAACGCCCCCGTGGTGAACAAGCCTGAGCGCTGGGCAGGATTCAGTGACACGGGCGCGAGCGCGGCCCCGGTGACGCCGGAAATTCCATACAAGTTGGCGAGATCCTGGTTGGCGAAGGACGATGTCCCGGTGAGGACGTCGTCGAACCGCCCGGTGCCGCTGAAGACGATTGCGTCCACGAAGCTCCGAACCTCGTCCGTCATGGCCCCAGCCAGCGCGTCGGTATACTGCGGGTAAACCGTCGGATCCTTCGGCGCCGGCGGAATGTCGAGGTCCAGCCAGTCGATGAAGAAGTCGGCATAGGTGTCGGCGGCCTTGGGGTCCGTCAACATCCGACGCACCTGACTCTCGACCGCGCCCATGTCGCCGAGCTGTCCCGCCGCGGCGGCCGCGAAGAGCGTCGCGTCCGGCATCGTCCCCCACAGAAGGTACGAGAGCCGATTGGCGATCTCGTAGTTTCCGAGCTTAACGAGCGCGCCTTCCACGATCGCGGCGCCGGGATCGAGCTCCCAGTGATAGAGGAATCCGGGCGTTTGCAACATCGTCTCGATGACGAGCTCCATCGCGTCGGAGATCGCCGCCCCCGATGACATGCGCGCGGTTTGGTAGAGAGCGGTCAGACGATCCACTTCACCGGTGGTCGCCGTCGTCGTGAGCGGCCGCCGATAAATCTGCGAAGCGAACCCGGTCGGGCCAAGGAAGGACGCGAGACACGCCGACTCGGCGGCTGCGGACGCCCCAGCGCCGCCGTAGCACGGCAACAAGGTGTTGAGGTTCGCCACCGCCGCCGTCGCCACGGCTTGGGCGGCGCCTGCGTATTGGGTCGCCGCGGGCTGCGTCACGACTCCCGTCGTGTGGAACGCGAATCCCGATGCGAGGTCCTGCTCGTCCGCGGGCAAGGCGGGGAGCTGGACGGAAACGCCCACGAGGTCACGGATCGTGTTCTGATATTCGCGCTGGGTCATGAGGCGCAGGGGGCGAAGCCCGGCGCTGATGGGCGCGCTGCCGCCTTCCGGCCCGGGGTTGCCGACTCCGGCCGTGCCTCCTTCTCCGCCGCCCCCGTCTGAACCGTCCACTGGACCGCCGTTGCCCAGGCCGGGTCCCCCCGAGTCGCCTGGACCGCCGTCGCCCCCCGGGCCTGCTCCGTCTAATCCGGCGGCCGATCCGTCAGCCGGTGCGGGAGACGTTCTGCCGGCGGAAGGCTCCTCCCGCCCGCAGGCCGAAGCCAGCATGCCTAGGGCCACCCAGAGCACCGTGGCTCGGGTCGACATCGATGTCCGCAGCTGCGACTCCACCATGGCTGTAGTGGCCCAGCACGAACGAAGTGGCTCAGTCTTCCGACCGCGGCCGACTTACTGGCGGTAGGTATTGAGGCAGCCCGCATCGTACACGGTGTGGAGCTACACTGCCGCCCGAGCACACTCCGCGCGCCAGCCCTTTGCTCCCCCAATGCCAATCCCCATTCAAGGTCCGCTCTCTTCGAATGTTCCCGTGCGAACGATCGAACGCGACGAGCTTCGGCGCAAAGTGGACGCGAAGGATCCGCGGTTCAAGCTTGTCATGGCGCTCGGCGACTGGGAGTTTCATAAGAAGCACATCCCGGGGTCGCTCCATTTCAAGGACGCGTCCGACATGCTGTCGGCCCTCCGAAAGGACGACGAGATCGTCGTCTATTGCGCGAACCCCCCCTGCCTCGCGAGCGTGGCCGCGTACCATCGCCTCGAGCAGGAGGGGTACGCGAACGTCCGACGCTACGCGGGCGGTATCGAGGATTGGGAGAGCGCGGGCCTGCCGCTCGAGCCTGGCACCCCAGGACGCAAACAAGAGTGAACGTCTGCGGTAGCCCATCGATCGCGTCCCTGCAGCGGGGGCCTGCAAACGGTGGTGCAAATGGCCTGCGTCACTTGTTCGGACCTGGCGTCCAGCCTGGTTTCGTTCCGAGCGATTCCAAGTGGCCCCTCCGGGGTTTGAACCCGGACACCCTTTCGGGTTGCGGATTTTAAATCCGCTGCGTCTGCCGATTCCGCCAAGGGGCCGTGAGACTTCCGTAATTCGTCAGCCAATCGAGTCGCATGTTCGCCTGCGCGAGCGAACTCCGGAAGGGCCTCGTTGCAGGGGCTCGGTCCAACCTGGAAACCCACGCCCCGTTTCTGCCGGCGGCCGCGGCGTACGGGGCGGAAACGACGCAACCATCTCGGGGGGACGCCCGATAGGGTGCATGCAGGTACTTCCGTCCCCAAGCTCGCTGTCAGCCTCGAGAGCGATCGTCATGGCCCATTTTCGCAACCTTTTCGATCAGCGGCTCACCGCGGCGGCGTGGGGGCTTTTCGCGCTCGGCACGGGCTTCAGCTTTCCAGGCTCGAGGGGGTGGATCGGCATCTCTGTCAGACTCCTCGGCTCGCTGGGTATTCTCTTCATAGCGTACCGGCAACGATGGCGCGGCGCTCCCGCGCCGTCGCTCGACGGTGCGACCGCTCCACGCGTCACGTATACTGCCCTCGGCTGCACGCTGGACGTACGACGAGCCGACGGCACGCGGGAGCGCACCGGATGGCGCGACGTCGACGAGATGATCGCGGCGCTCCGGTCGGCCGGGCTAGAGCCGGAGGTCGAGCGGTTCGACCTCGGCGTGACCTCACTCATCGGGTTTGGGCTTGGGTCTGTAGCCACGATCGCCGTCTACGGGCTGCTCGTCGATTTGATGTGGCGACTGTCTCTGCCGGATTGGCCATATACCCCGCTCATGGTCGCTGCCACGATCCTGCCCGCACTCGTCGTCCTGCGGTCGACGACTGCGAGTGCGGAGGTCACACCCGAGCGCGTGCGGCTGCGCGTTGGCTGGCGAATCCACGATCTCCCTCGAGGAGAGCTGAAAGAGGTTGCGCTGATCACGGGGAAGCTCGTCGTGCGCAGCGCCGGCGCCACGATCCGGATACCCATCGCCCGTGAAGAGCCCGCGCGTAGGCTGGTGCGGGCGCTGGCTCACGGCGGACGCGGGTCGCTCTGAATTTACGCAAACAGGGCGACGCCCTTGATCTGCGCGTAGACCGTAAGCCCCGCGCGTAGACCCAGCGTCCCCATCGAGCGGCGCGTGATCCGCGCGAGGAGCGCGACGTTCCCGTCGCCGAGCGTCAGACCCACGAGCACGCGGTCGGGGCCTTCGTCGCGTACGTCCGTGACGCGAGCAATCACTTTGGTAGAAAAGGCGAAGACGCGCTCCGGGTCGAACCGCTGGGTGCAGATACCCGTGTGCTGCGGGCGGCGCAAGGTGCGTGGCGCTTCGGTGCGGTTGGCCGATTTTCCGCCGTTTCGGGCGAGGCTGGGTCTCGCGGGCGGCTCCCTGGCGCGGAACGTGCGGGAAAGGGGGGATGCGGTGCACTCGGTGCGCCGCCGAAAGGGTGAAGAAGCCAATGCCTACCGAAGAAGCAGCTGTGCGCCGCCGAGCTCGACGAGACGAAAGGGAGGGGAGGGCCCCGACGACGCAGGCCGGCGAATTCGTGCGAGAAGAAATTCATCATGTGCGCGAGGGCAAACACGGCGCACGCTCGCCGAAACAAGCCATCGCCATTGGGTTGTCCAAGGCGAGGCGCGCCGGTGTGAAATTGCCCGCGCCTCAAGCGAGGGCGACGTCCGATGAGACCCGCCGGCGCGCGAAGCGAGACGCCGCGCGAGGTCGCGGGGCGTCTTCGGCTCGTCGCCCGTCGGTCCGCCGCGCGAAGGCGTCAGAAGCCGCATTGAAGAGAGAGAGCCGAGCCGCAACGTCGCACGAATCGCTCTCGAACCAAGCGCGGTCGGCGGCGGCGAAGAGAGAACCTTCGAGCCGCTCCGCCGCGGCCAAGAAGGGGGCCCGAACGAAGGGCGCCCCGCGCCGGAAGGCGGCCGCCAGGAAGGCCGCCCGTTCACGCGCGGCCCGCTGACTAGCTCAGCGACCGCCCCCACCTC
>JBAULD010000494.1:0-3462 GCA_049578005.1 Polyangiaceae bacterium | reverse complement strand
GACGCCAAGTTCCAGCGCTTTTCGATGAGCTTCAAAATCGCGGTCGTGTCATAGGCCGTCGAATCGACGCCCCCCTTGGCAAACGGGGAGATCACGATCCCAGGAACCCGGGTGCCCGGGCCCCACTTGTCGGTCACCGGCGGTGCTACGTGGTCCCACTGCCCGCCGTTCTCGTCGTAGGTGATGATGATGACCGTTTCATTCCACTGAGGACCGCTCACGACGTCATTGATCAGATCGACGGTGTTGGCCTGGCTGTCGGTTTCGGTCGTGTAGTTCGGGTGCTCGTCGTAAAGCGGCTTTACGAACGAGACGGCCGGAAGCGTTCCGCCTACCGCCGCAGCGACGAAGTCCTCTTCGTCCTGGAGATTGTGATTCTGTGCCCACTTGCCGTTGGGGACAGTCCCGGGCCCGGCAGCACCGCCATCGGCGGCCGTTCCACCCCAGTTCTGGAAATAAACGAACGGCTGATGGTGGTACTCGAAGAGGTCGAGGATCGCGGCGCTACCCCCAGGGATTGCTTCGCTCCCCGCGTCGGTTCCAACCGAAGGAATGCCCGCATTCGCGAGGGCGACGTTCCATCCGCCCGCGTACCAGGCCCAGCTTACTCCCGCTCCGTCGAGCTCGTCGGCGATGGTCGGGAACGTTTGCTGCGGCAGAAGCTTGGTGGGGCTGCTCGCCCCCGTGTCATACGCAGGTGGATGCGGTTCATTGACCGAATAGGTCGTGTTGACGGCGTATCCGTCAGGCGTCACTTGCCCGTCCGAGCCGCTCGTGTTGTAGACCGCGTTCGGCGGAACACTGGTCGTGTCCAGCACGGGCGGCAGCAATCCCGCGTCGTTCGGCATCGCGACGATGCTGGCCGGCGCGTTCGGGAACTTCGGAGATTGTGCGGCGATGAGCCAGAAGTGATTGAGGAACGAGCCGCCGAACGCCGCGTGATAAAAATGATCGAGCAACGTGACCGAACTCGCGTGGGCTTTCATCCACTGCGGCACGGGGAGAGTCGCGGTAGGCCAGTAGCCCATGCTCTGGCCCGCGCTCTCGTCGTTCCAGAGGACGAAGGAGTCCATTTTGCCGGCGTTGATCTGCGCCTGCTCTTGATAGAAGCGATGGAGCAGATCGTTGGTCAGCGAGTTTTCCTGGAAGTAGGTCGTCAGGTCGAATGCCGTGTTCCCGATCGGCCCCGCGTCCGCGAGCGACTCCACGTTGGCCGGGTCCGGACCGTATTGCGGCAAGGTCTCGTACGGGCCGCCGTCCGGGCCCACTTGGGGAATCGATACGCCGCCGTCACCGAGACCGTCTGCGCCCGGCCAGCTCCCGAACAGATTGTCGAAGCTGTGATTCTCCAGGTAGATCACGACGACGTGCTTGATTGAATCGAGCGCGGGCCCGGCGTCGCCGGCGTCCCCGCCGTCGGCAGCGGCTTCGGAAAGGCCACCTTCTCCGCTGTCGCCCGCCCCTCCGCCGTCGCCAGCGTCCGGTACGGCCATCGTGGCATCCCCGCTGTCTGCCGCGGAATCGGGGCCCGCTTCGGGAGCGATCGCACCGTCCTGGCCGCCGCCGTCGGGCGTCGCCGCCTCCGAGTGGGGCGCGTCCGACGCGGTCCCATCCGTGATGCCGCCGTCACCCGTCGGGCCAGGTGCCGAGTTGTCGCCCGAACCGCACGCCGCGAGGACGCCGGCCGAGATCACGAGGGATACGCCAAGGCTGCTTTGCCACGACAATCGCATGAAGGGACCTCCGACCGCTCGTCATCTAGGCGCCGTGCGTGACGTTTTTATGACGAACTCGGGGAACTTGTATTGCTCGACCAGCGCCTCGCTCACGGCGGGCTCGTGAATCCCGGTCGGCTCCCCGAGTGGGACCGTCCGATAGACGTTTTGAACGGGCGAGAGCACGACATCACGTCCGAGGTCGAACCGCTGCTCTCGGACGATTGCCTGGTACGCGCGGTCCAGAGCGAGTGCCCGTTCCGGGCTTGGGAGAAGCAAACTCGAAATGTCACGACGCAGCTTGGCGACCTCGTCGGAACGCAAGGCCCGCCGTTCGTCGAAGAAGCGCAGCAAGACTTCGGTGTTCTCGCGAAACTCGTCGCCGGCCCCGGCCTGCCGGAGATAGAAGGTATATTCGTATTGCCCGTCCGCGCGCTGGGGCTCGGCGATGCCGCGCAAGTCGTGCTGCGACCAATGAAACCAACCGCGCGCGTGCTCGGCGGCGCCCATCTTGCGCGCGAACGAGAACGTGCCGTCCGTCGTTGCCCCGATCCCGGCGTGGCAGCCCGGACAGGAGGCGGTCTCTTCGAACGTCTGCGGACGAAGGGATCCGTCCCGGTCTTCGATGAACCCCTGGAGAAGCCACGTCCGGGTGAACACACCCTCCTCGCCGACCCAGTCGACGTCGTGGGTGCCGTCGGGCGATTCGTCCTGGTGCTGCGCCTCGCTCAACGTGTGGGCACGCGCGATTTCGTAGCTCGCCCATCGCACTTTCCTCGCATACCTCACCTCCTTCATCCGAGCCGCCATCGCGACGACGCCGTCGGAGCCGACGTCGAGGTAGCGCACCGTATGAAAGAACTCGGTGCCCAAAGGAAAGAGGCCGGGCGCAATGGGAAAGAACGACGTCGACTCCTTCTCGTGCGCCATACCCACGTAGTGCATCCGTGTTCGGCCGCTGTGGTCAGGGGCTGCGTCGAAGGCGACACGTGTCGCTCGCCCGATGTGGCCGTCCAAGTCGAGGTCGACTCCCAGCGGGGCCTCTTCGACGGGATCGATGACGACGTCGGTTCGCCGAATCAGCGCTTCGACGATCGCCAGGTTCAGCTCGTAGACGACCGGATCGAAACGTCCCTCCTTGTCTTGGCGGAGCACGGGGTCGAGCCGAATGGCGACGTCGTCGGCGGATCCATTGGTCGGAAAGAACGTGCCCGGGAACGGGTAATAGGCAAACGCCCGCCAACCGGACATCGAACCGTCGGGGCGATGGTCGAAGCCGCGCTCGTCGAACCGAAACCACATGTCCGGCGTGAAGCCGTCCCACCGGCCGTTCTTGTTGGCGTCCCAGCTCAGCGGAGGCGCGCCGAGCGCCTGCGCAAGAACGATGTCTCCTCGGTCATCGAAGTAGTTGCTGCGCCGCACGTAAGCGAGGATCGCCTCATCGGTGCCCGACGACGCGCGGAGGACCGGCGGGTCGAAGAGGTTCGTCCACGGGTTCGTCTTCGCGGCAAATGGGAAAGACAGCCTTCGCTGCATTTCCTCGTCGCTCGTGTAGTTGGGCGGCTGGGCCCGCGAGTGACACACGTAGCAAGGGTTTTTCGCAGTGTCGGCTCCGCTGGCGCGCGTTTTCGTAAAACACTGGGCCGGAATATAGGCGATGCGATTCGTAAGCTTCGGGGGACGCGCGAGCTGGCGTGGGGCATCCGCTGTCGTGGCGGCGGGGGCGCGTGAATCGGCGCCGCCGGGC
>JBAULD010000493.1:0-2645 GCA_049578005.1 Polyangiaceae bacterium | reverse complement strand
GCACAAAGAGCGCGTCATTCGAGCCCTCCAGTCGCGCGGTCGAACCGTGGGTTTCATGGGGGACGGGATCAACGACGCCCCCGCGCTCCACGCCGCCGATGTCGGCATCAGCGTGGACACGGCCGTGGACATTGCCAAAGAGTCCGCGGACATGATCCTGCTCGAAAAATCGCTTCTCGTCTTGGACGACGGGGTCGTCGAAGGCCGAAAGGTATTCGCCAATATCATCAAGTACGTCCGGATGGGGGCGTCCAGCAACTTCGGCAACATGTTCAGCGTGCTCGGCGCAAGCATCTTCGTGCCGTACTTGCCCATGCTTCCGATCCAGATCCTCACGAACAACCTCCTCTACGACATCGGGCAGACCACGGTTCCGACCGACGCAGTCGACCCCGAGCTCGTCCAGCTGCCACGATCTTGGGACATGAATGAGCTCACCCGATTCATTGTTTTCATCGGGCCTTGTTCCTCGGTGTTCGACTATTCGACTTATTTCACGATGCTGTTTTTATTTCATTGTTGGGACGTGAGTACGCCACAAGCAGCAGCACACAGCGAAAGCTTGTTTCAAACCGGATGGTTCGTGGAGAGCCTTCTGACGCAAACGTTGATCATCCACATCATCCGTACGAACAAGATCCCGTTTTTGCAGAGCCGGCCGTCGCGCGCGATGCTGCTGATGAGCCTTTTCATCATGGTCGTCGGCGTCGCGATCCCCGAGTCTCCCCTGGCCGTCTACTTGGGGTTCACCCGGCTCCCGGCTCTGTACTGGCCGCTCCTCGCTCTCACGCTCGCTTGCTACGTCATGCTGACGCAGGGCGTGAAGATGTGGCTCCTTCACAAGCGATGGATATGACGTGCGTCGTGCGTCGGGGGATCGCCGACCCGTGGAACCGCAAGTGCGCCGTCGGTTTCTTGCCGGCGCTATCCGCTCCGGCTGTGACATTCTCGTGGGTTCAATCGATCGGCGTCTCAAGGTGGTCTCGAGTCCGAGAACCCGCGCATCGCGGACATGGGCGAGTGAGTCTTCTCGCGAATCTTGCTCCCGAAGGGGTGTCCCGCCATGCAAACGAACCGCCAGGTCGCTTTGGTCACCGTCTTCTTCGGAGTCGCCGTCGGCGGATGGGCTGTCGGATGCAGCTCCAGCCGCGACGCGTCCTTTTTTTCAAGCACCGGGGGCACCGGTAGCGGCGCCGGGGAGACTTCGTCGGGCGCGGGAGCAGCCGCCGCGGGCGGGTCCAATGCGCCAACGCCGAAGGGCGGTGGCGGCAGCGGCGGTCTCGTCATCGGAAGCAGCAGCGGCGCTAGCACCGACGATGGTGGGCCGCAGTTGGTTCGTTGCACGTCGGCCGGCCTATGCGCAAACACCCACTGCGCGAACAGCGGGCACACCACGATCAGCGGAACCGTCTACGATCCCGCCGGGCAAAACCCCCTCTACGACGTCGCGGTCTACGTCCCGCAAAGCCCCCCCACGGCTCTCCCGCAGGGTGCGTCCTGTTACACGTGTGAGAGCCTCTACACGGGCGGGGTAGTCTCGGGCACGCTGACCGACGCGGCCGGAAACTTCAAACTCGTCGACGTGCCCACCGGAAAGGGGGTCCCGCTGGTCGTTCAAATTGGCAAGTGGCGCCGGCAGTTTACGGTCGACACGACCGACTGCAGCGACACGCCCGAGCCGATGCTGCGGCTGCCGGCCAACGCGATGGAGGGCGATCTGCCGAACATCGCCGTTTCAACGGGCGGCTCCGACTCGCTCGAGTGCCTGCTCAAGCGCATCGGCATCGACTCGGGCGGTGAGGCCGGGGGCACCGGCGAGTGGGTGAGCGGTGCGGGCGGGACCGGCCACGTGCACATCTTTCAGGGGGGGGGTGGTCGGCGCGGAGGCGGTACCCAGCCGGGACCGGCGATGGCCGGCGGCTCGCCTGCGTCGCAGACCGCGCTTTGGACTTCGGGAATGGCGATGCAGCCGTACGATATCGTCATCCTGTCGTGCGAAGGCGGAGAGGACCCGAACGCGAATCCCACGGCTCTGAACGACTACGGGAACTTGGGCGGCCGCGTGTTCGCGTCCCACTTCCACTATTCCTGGTTCAACCAGGCTCCCTTCCTCGCGTACAACCTCGCGACGTGGTCGCCCGGGACGAACGACATGGGCAACATCAATGGGCTGGTGCAGACGACGCTGCCCAACGGGATGCCCTTCCCGAAGGGTGTGGCGATGCAGCAGTGGCTCTCGAACGTCGGCGCGCTTTCGAACGCGACGCCGCCGGAGCTGCCGATCCAAGCTGCGCGGCACAACGCGGACGTGGCGGTGACGAACACGCCTTCAACCCCGTGGATCGTCGCCGACATGGCCGCGACGCCACCGGGCGCGACCGAGTACTTCTCGTGGGACATGCCGGTCGTCAATCCTGGCCCTGTGCCGTGCGGTCGAATGGTCTTCAGCGACCTGCACGTCGGCGCCGGCTCGGGCGACTACGGTCAGGCGGTCGGCGCGGCGGGTATGGGCGGTGGTGGCGGCTTCGGCGCGAATGCGATAACGCCGAGCGGCTGCGCGGACAATCCGCTTTCCCCCCAGGAGAAGGCGCTCGAGTTCATGTTGTTCGACCTCTCGGCGTGCCTCACGCCCGTGACCCAGACGC
>JBAULD010000492.1:0-1868 GCA_049578005.1 Polyangiaceae bacterium | reverse complement strand
ATCGACAGGACGACGTCCGCGTCGAACGGTTCCACACGGACGGCGGCAAAGCCCGCGGCGCGAAGAATGTCTTCGACGCGTCCTCGATCCGCGAACGAAAATGGCCCGGGCTCGTCCGGTCTCGAGGGGGGCGGCGCGCCGACGTGACGGAGCGCGACGTTCATCGGGACGCTCACCCAGGGGTTCTCGGACGGGTCGCGCCAGCACGCGAACGCCAGGCGACCGCCCGGGCCGAGAGCGCCTCGAAGATTGCGGAACGCGTCGACGGGGCGCTCGAAGAACATGACGCCGAAGCGAGACGCGATGACGTCGGCGGACGGACTGAATCGATGCGTGGCGGCGTCGGCCTCGAGGAGCGAGACGTTGGACCGTCCGGCCGTCCTTCGGGCGGCCTCGGCGAGCATTCTCGAAGAGACGTCGATCCCGAGAACGCGACCTGATTCGCCGATTCGGTCGGCGATCGCGAGCGTGGTGGCGCCGCAGCCGCAGCCGACGTCGAGCACCCGCTCCCCAGGGCGGATGCCCGCTCGTCCGAGCGCGGCGAGTCCGAATGGCTCGAGCGCGCGGTCCAATGACTCCTGGTGAATTGCCCAGCGCTCTCCCGCGGGGCCGTTCCAGTACTCGATTTGGGAGAGATTCGCGGCCATCGTGGGGATGGTCGGTATGGCTGGCATGGCTGGCTTGGCGGGTTTGGTCGGCAAGGTTTCGGAGGCGTTCCGGCTCGCGCGATTCTCGGCGAATGCCGACGCGAATGCCAATCGGTTCCTCGCCGTTGCCCCGCGGCCGGGGCGCCTCGACCCTGCGATGGACACACCTCTCTCGACCAGGTACGGTCGCCCTGTTTGTTCGGGGGACAATGGGTGCAGAGCAGACTTCGACGGCTTCGGTGAAACCGGGTGATCTCCTGGCGGGGAAGTACCGGGTCGAACGCGTGCTCGAGGACGGCGGCTTGTACGCCGTGTACGTAGGCCGGCACGAGCCCACCGGAAGCCGCGTCGCCCTCCACGTGCTGCACCCGGTCATTGCCGCGACCCGCGAGGCAGCGACTCGCTTTCTCGCCGAGGCCCGCAACGTCACGAGCATTCTGAGCGACAGCGTGGTGCAGGTGCTCGACGTCGGAATGCTACGGAGCGGCCTGCCCTATGTGGCGGTGGAGTTCCTCGAGAGTACCGACCTCGCGGTCTACATGTCGCAGAGCAGCTCGCCCGCTCCCGTCCCCCAGGCGGTCGACTGGCTGCTGGGTGCGATAGACGGGATCGCCCATGCGCACGCCGCGGGCCTCGTGCACGGAGGCCTCAAGCCTTCCAGTCTGCTCTTGATTCGCCGCGGCGATGGTTCGGCGAGCGTTCAAGTCCGTGACTTCGGCTTGTACAGGGTGATCGCAGCGACCGGAGTTTCCCCGAATGTCGTCTTCGGATCGAGCGCGTATCGGTCGCCCCAGCAATTGCTGGACGCGAGCCACGCCGACGAGGCCGGGGACTTGTGGGCGCTGGGGGTCATCGCCTACGAACTCTTGACGGGCAAGCTGCCCTTCCGGGCTCCCAATTCCCTCGAGCTATTCGACGCCATCCACCGGACGAAGCCCGCGCCGCCGCGCGTTCTTCGACCCGAGATCGCCGAGGGTCTCGAGGCCATCGTTCTACGATGCCTCGGGCCGAATCCCCACCAGCGGTTCGTGACGGCCGCCGAGCTGGGCCTGGCCTTGGCGCCCTTCGGCACCGACGCCGCGAAGCAGGCCCTCGAGCGTGTGATCCACGCTTCGTGGGCCTCGGCGGGGGTCATTGGGACCGGCTCGGGTGCTCCTGCGACGTCCTCATCGCCTGCACGCGGGCCTTCCGCGCCGCCGTGGTCGTCGGCCAGCGGGTGGC
>JBAULD010000491.1:0-6252 GCA_049578005.1 Polyangiaceae bacterium | reverse complement strand
CCCGCGAAGGGCACCGCCCGGACATGACGGACGCCCCGAAAGCCAAAGTCGAGCGCGGCGCTCCAAAGCTCCGAATCGGCGATCCGGGCCCGATGGGACGCATCTTGATACGGGGCGAGCCCGGACACGACATCGTGCGCGATCTCTATCCGCGGCCCGGCGAGCCGGTGGTCGACAAGCCCGGCAAGGGGGCCTTCTACGCGACCGACCTGCAGCTCCTCCTTCAGGATCGGGGAATCGAGAACCTCATCGTCTGCGGCGTCACGACGGAAGTGTGCGTGCACACGACCGTGCGCGAGGCCAACGACCGCGGATACCGGTGCATCGTTCCGGACGACTGCTGTGCCTCGTACTTCCCGGAGTTCCACGAGATGGGCCTGCGAATGATCAAGGCACAAGGCGGAATCTTCGGTTGGGTGTCGAACTCGAATCGAATTCTCAAGGCGCTGGCTTGATGCACGCGGGGACACCGCGGCGAACGGCAATGACCAGGAGCAAGGAGCGAACGCGATGACCACCGGAGCAATGACCGCAACCACGACGAAGCCCGCCCTTTGGACGCCCGGGGACTGGAACGCCTACTTTGGCTTCGGTACGAACATCCTCGTCAATCTTCTCACCCTGACTGGCCTCTTGCGCTTCGTCCTCAAGATGCCCGACTCGCTGGTCTTCGGACGGATCCTTCCGGCGACCGGCCTCATGATGTGCCTGAGTACGATGTACTACGCATGGCTGGCGTATCGGCTCGCCAAGCGGACCGGCCGGACCGACGTGTGCGCGCTGCCTTCGGGCATCAGCGTGCCGCACATGTTCATCGTCACATTCGTCATCATGCTCCCCATCGCGCTGAAGACCGGGGACCCGGTGAAGGGGTGGGAGGCCGGACTCACGTGGGTCTTCATTCAGAGCTTCGTGCTCATGGCCGGCGGGTTCGTCGCGCCGATCATCCGCAAAGTGACGCCGCGAGCCGCTCTACTCGGAACGCTGGCAGGTGTATCGGTCACGTTCATCTCGATGCGGCCGGCCCTCGACATGTTCGCCGTACCGGTCGTCGCCATTCCTTGCTTTGCCATCATCCTCGCGAGCTGGTTCGGCGGCGTGCGCTACTTCAAAGGGACCCCCGCCGGTTTGGTCGCCATCGCTGTCGGAACGATCATCGCGTGGGGTTCGACCGCCGCGGGGCTGAATTTCGGAGGGATGTCGCTCGCCAACCTCTCCGATTCCCTCTCCAGCTTTCACGTAGCCGTCCCCCTTCCTGCGTTCAGCCACGTGTTCGGCGGCTTCGAGTTCATCGGCGTCATCCTCGTCACCGCCATTCCGTTCGGCATCTACGACCTGGTCGAGGCGATGGACAACGTAGTGAGCGCGGGGGTCGCCGGCGACGAATACCCGACCACCCGCGTTCTGACCGCGGACGGCGTCGTCAGTCTCATCGGTTGCCTCATGGGCAATCCGTTCATCAACGCCGTTTACATCGGGCACCCCGGCTGGAAGGCCATGGGCGGCCGAATCGGCTACTCCGCGGCCACGGGCGTCACGGTCATCATTCTTTCTTGGCTCGGAATCATTTCCGTCATGATGGCCATCATCCCGGTCGTCGCGATTTCGCCAATCCTTCTTTACATCGGCATGCTCATCGGCTCGCAAGCCTTTCAGGAATGCCCGAAGAGCCATGCACCGGCGATCGTTCTCGCTCTCACGCCGCATCTCGCGGCATGGGGAAAGCTCCAAATCGACAACGCGCTCGGGGCGGCCGGCACCAACGCAGCGGCAGTCGGAATGGACAAACTGGGCCAGGTCGGAGTGCTGTATCACGGGATGGGCGTGATGGGCGGGGGCTCCATCCTCGGTGGACTGATGCTCGGCGCCATTGCTGTCTTCATCATCGAGCGACAGTTCATGAAGGCGGCTGCGTTCTCTGTGGTGGGGGCGGGGCTGACGTTCTTCGGATTCATGCACGGCGAGGCCATCGGTGTCGGCCAGACGCCGCTGGTCGCGCTGAGCTACCTCGCCGTCGCCGGAATTCTGGCGGGCTGCGGCAAATTCACGCGCACGTCGTCCACCGAATCGATGCCTCCGATGGCGCTCGACCATCACGCCGCGCTCGAACCGGGCGAGTGATCGCGCTCTAGACCGCCAGGTGCCGTTGGACGAGGGCGTCGGAGAGATCGCGCATCGCTCCCGCCGCCACCACGGCGCCGCGATCCATGAGAAAGAACCGCTCGGCGACCCGGCGTGCAAAAGGAAGCTTCTGTTCGACGAGGAGAACGGCGACCCGCTCCTCCTGGTAGAGCCGCCGGATCACATCGCCCAGCTCGTGCACGATGCTCGGTTGAATCCCTTCCGTCGGCTCGTCCAGGATGACGCACTTCGGCTCGATGGTCAGCGCGCGCGCAATCGCCAGCTGCTGCTGCTGTCCGCCGGAGAGATCGCCTCCGCGGCGCTTCATCATCGTACGCAGCACCGGAAAGAGCCGGAATACCAAATCGGGAATCGTCGACTTCGCGTGCCTGTGGGCGAGCGTCCCGATGCGCAGATTCTCCTGGACCGTGAGCTCCGGGAAGATTTCGCGCCCCTGGGGAACGTAACCAATCCCGACTCGCGCGCGCTCGCTCACGTCGGCGCCGACGAGCTCGCGATCGCCAAACCGAACGCTTCCCGATCGAACCGGCACCAGCCCCATGATCGCACGGAGGAGCGTCGTCTTTCCGACGCCGTTGCGCCCCATGATGCACGTGCACGACCCCTCTGGAACGGTCAGGGACGCTCCGCGAAGCGTGTGGCTGCCGCCGTAATATTGGTGCACGTCTCGCGTCTCGAGCATGTCAGGCTCCCAAGTACACTTCCACGACACGCGGGTCGTTCTGTACGTCACGCATCGTCCCCTCGGCCAAGACGCTCCCCTCGTGGAGCACGGTCACAGTCCTCGCGATGCTCCGCACGAAGTCCATGTCGTGCTCGACGACCACAATCGTATGTTCGCCGGCCAGCGACGCGAGGATCTGCTCCGTGCGCTCGATCTCCTGCTGCGTCATTCCCGCGACCGGCTCGTCCACGAGGAGCAGCTTCGGCTTCTGAACGAGGAGCATCCCGATCTCGAGCCACTGCTTTTGTCCGTGCGACAGCAGTCCTGCCGGCCGGTCGCGCTCTTCGGTCAGTCCGATGAGCTCGAGTGTTTGTTCGATCGACTGCCGATCACGCTGCGAAAGCCGCGCGAAGAGTGCGCGCAGGACACCCTTCTTGCCTTGCGTGGTCAGCTCCAGATTCTGGAACACCGTATGCCCGGGGAACACCGTCGGCCGTTGAAACTTTCGCCCAATCCCCAGACGCGCGATCACGTGCTCGGGGAGGTGGGTGATGTCCTTTCCCGCAAAGCGCACGGCGCCCGTGTCCGGCCGACTCTTGCCCGTGATGACGTCCATGAGCGTCGTTTTTCCGGCCCCGTTCGGACCGACGATGCACCGAAGCTCTCCCATCTCGAGCGACAACGTCAGGTCGTTCAGCGCGCGAAAGCCGTCGAAGCGGACCGTGACCTTCTCGACCTCGAGGACGGCGCTCATGGCCGTGTCTCTTCCGTGACGGACACGGCTTGCACGGCGGGTGGGGACGCGCCCTCGGGCTTGCCGGCCAGCCCGCGCCCGAGCCGCCCGAACCCCGTGCGGATGCGGCCATCGGAGGCAAGAGCTCGAATGACGCCGGACGGCAGGAGAAGCGTCACACCGACGAAGAGCGCGCCGAGCACGTAGAGCCAGGCCGTTGGAAAGGCGGCGGTGAGCCAGCTCTTGGCTCCGTTGACCAGGAGGGCGCCCAGGACCGCTCCCGCGAGGGTCCCGCGGCCGCCCACGGCGACCCAGATCGCGACTTCGACCGAGCTCGAAGGCTGCATCTCGCTCGGATTGATGATTCCGACCTGAGGAACGTAGAGCGCGCCTGCCAATCCGCAGAGCACGGCGGAGAGCGTCCACGCGAAGAGCTTGTAAGACACCGGGTTGTATCCGCAGAACCTCACTTTCGCTTCGACGTCGCGCATCGCCGTGAGCACACGCCCGGCCCGCGATTGGACGACGGCCCGGCAGACGCCGTAGGCGACTCCCAGGCCGATGCCGCTCGCCGCACACAGGCCGGCCTTCGTAGCGGGCTCGCGGAGCGAGAAGCCCAAGATGCGCTTGAAGTCGGTGAGTCCGTTGTTGCCGCCGAAGCCCGTCGCGTTGCGAAAGAAGAGGAGCATCGCCGCGTACGTGAGCGCTTGAGTGACGATGGAGAAGTAGACGCCGCTGATTCGGGATCGAAACGCGAAGAAGCCGAACACGTACGCGACCACTCCGGGGACGAAAAGGGCCATCGCGGCCGCAAACCAGAAGTGGTCGAACCCCCGCCAGTACCAGGGCAGCTCTTTCCAATCGAGAAACACCATGAAGTCCGGCAAGCTACTGCGATACATGCCTTCGGTGCCGATGACGCGCATCAGGTACATGCCCATCGCATATCCGCCCAGGGCGAAGAAGAACCCGTGACATAGGCTCAAGATACCGGCGTATCCCCACGCGAGGTCGAGGGCGACCGCGACGATCGCGTAGCACGTCAGCTTGCCGATGAGAGCGACGAGGAACTCGGGAACGTGGAGGGCGCTCGTCTCGGCGGGCACGAGGTTCAAAATCGGCACGAGGAGGCTGACGGTCGTGCATACGGCGACGACGAGCCAGGTCTCCCACGGCGCACGCAAACGCTGCGATTGCGTCCGCGGGGTCACGTGCCCTCGGCTCCGCGACCGCGTGGGGCGAAGAGACCTTGGGGTCGCTTTTGAATGATGAGCACCACCAAAAGCAACACGACGATCTTGCCCAGCACGGCGCCCGCGATCGGCTCGAGGAGCTTGTTCAAGACACCCAGGGCGAACGCTGCAAACACGCAGCCCACGAGCTTTCCGACGCCGCCGAGGACCACGACCAGGAAGGAGTCCACGATGTAGCTCTGGCCGAGCTCCGGCCCCACGTTTCCAAGCTGCGCGAGCGCGACGCCCCCCAGTCCGCCGACGCCCGAGCCGAGCGCGAACGTCCAGGTGTCGACGCGTCGCGTGGCGATCCCCATGCACGCGGCCATCGGACGGTTCTGGGTCACTGCTCGGACCACCAATCCGAGCGAAGTGCCGCGAAGCATGTACGCGACGAACGAGACGACGGCGACCGCGAAGAGGACGACCGCCACCCGGTTGTAGGGGATGACGACACCTTCGAAGAGTTCGGCGCCACCCGCCAGCCACGGAGGATTCGCGACGGCCACGTTCTGAGCGCCGAAGATCGAGCGGACCGATTGGATGAGCAGCAGGCTCAGGCCATAGGTCGCGAGCAGCGTCTCGAGCGGCCGCCCGTACAGAAAGCGGACGACCGTACGCTCCAAGACGGCTCCGACCGCCATGCACGTCACGAGCGCCGCCGGGATTGCCGCCAGAAGGTAGAGCGACTCGTGCTGCTGGAAGTGATCGTGAAAGAAGTTTTGCGTCACGAACGTCGCGTATGCGCCGAGCATCAGCATTTCGCCGTGCGCCATGTTGATGACGCGCATGAGACCGAAGGTAATCGCAAGGCCGAGCGCCGAGAGCAGGAGAATGCTCCCCATGCTCAGCCCGTAAATGAGGTCGGCGGTGTGATCGACGAAAAACCGCTTTCGATTGAGCGCTCCGAGGGCGTGTTCGGCGGCGCTTCGCACGCGGGAGTCCGGCTCGTCGCCCATCGCTTCGAGCTTCGTTCGAAACCGCATCGAACCGGAGGCCTCGATCGCGGCGATCGCGGCGAGGCGACGCTGCGGGTCGTCGCTTGCGAGGTCGAGCTCCGCGAGCGTCGACACGAGCGCTCGACGGACGGTCGCGCTCGATTCCACCGACAGCGCGTCGCGCAGCGCGGGAGCGTCTTCTTCGTTCGAGCGGTTCGCCAGGGTCTCGACCGCCTGGCCGCGCACCTTCGGATCGGGGGACTTGAGCTCGAGTCGGGCGATGAGCGGCTCGAGGACGCGCCGGACCTCGTTGTCCAGCGTCGGCGCGTGGGTCGGGTCCCCGCTCGGCGCGGCGCCGGTCGCCGCGTCGTGGAGCCCTCCCGCCGAATCGCGCAGATAGGCCCGGCCCCCGTCGGTTACGACAAGGTTGCCGTCGCGGAGGGCCTCGAGGATGACCACGGCGCGGCTGTCGCCGATCGCCGCGATCGCCTGAGCGGCGCGCGCTACTTCGTCGCCCGAGGGCTGCGAGAGGCCGCGCAGGGC
>JBAULD010000490.1:0-2053 GCA_049578005.1 Polyangiaceae bacterium | reverse complement strand
GGCGCCCCCATCGGCGGGATTCACAACGGCGTCGGTGCCGATCGCTTGCGCACTCGCTCCGCGCGGAGGATCGAAGCGGACGTCGCCGGCTGCGCGGCGGCGGGCCGCGAGCATCCCGTCGAGACGCGCGATGGCCGATGCATCGCTGGAAAGGGCGACGCGCGCCACCGGGCAACCGGGCCAATCGATAATCATCCGCGCTCCGTTCGCCGCCTCGACGCGCGCGGAATGGCCAATGACCCCATAGCCGAGACGCTCGTAAAATTGGCGCGCCGGATTGGGCTCGAGGACTTCCGCGGCAAGGACACAGGGCGACCCTTTGGCGACAATTCGAGCCGACGCCGCCAGAGCACGCATGAGGATCCGTCCTACGCCGAGCTCCCGCGCTCGCTCGGTCACGATGAGGGAGCGAACTTCGCAGGTGAGAGCCGTCGTCGGGTCGACTCCGTGGCGCTCGATCCAGCCCTCTACCTGCCCAACCGGCGTTCCTCCGACATCCGCAACGAGGTGCACGTGCCGCCCGTGGACCGGGTGACCGGCGCGAGCGCGCGCGTTGGCGTCGAGCAATCGCCCGAGCTCCGCGTATACGGCGGGGTCACGCGAACCGGGGTATCCGCCCCAGGCCTCGAGGGCGAGCCACAGCTCGCGCCAGAGTGCCGCGATGGCGGCGCCCTCTCCGGGAATGGTGGAGCGCACGGAAACGTGACCGGACCCACTCACCGCGACCATCGCCGGCCCTCCACACTCGCGTGCCGTGCAACTCACAAGCCAATTTGTCGGTCCACTCCGACCGCGAGTGGGAGTAGACAGCGTCGGCGAAAAGTCTCATTCTGACGGTTGGCGCGGGTGATCGTCGTTTTGCGAGTCGACCGGCTCGGAATATGGAAACGCGATGTCGTCCGCAGGGCTTCGTGTGGGGACAGACCCGGGAGTGCCCGGGTGCCCGCCCGCTCCGAAGGGGCGATCCAGGCTGTCGGCGAGTTTGTCCCTCTGGTTCGCATACAGAATCGGCAGAAGCTTGGAGAAGAAGGCCACCATGTGGTCCATCGCATCGTGCGGCGTCTTGCCCGGTAGGACGGTCAGGTCGAGAGTCTTGGCGTCGAAAGCATCGCCTGAAAACGCCGTGAGCACGCTCTCGGTGCGTCTCTTTCTCTCTTCCAAGCGCGACTGCATCACAGATCCGCTCGGCAGATCGCCCGCCCTCGCAAGGATCCCCGCGGCTTGCTTCTGCTGATCGGGATCGAGCGACAGATCCGCCGTAAGTCTCTCGAGGCGCCTCTTGCCCGGGTCCGCGAGGCCCCCATCGTCTTTCCCCTTCATCCAGCCCGCCATCCGAGACTCGCGCTCGGCCCATTTTTCCCGGACGGACGTGACGAGGGCCGCCCGCTGCGACGGATCGAGCAGAGCGTGGAGGGCTTCGAGGGCTCCGGCTTCTCTCACTTCGTGTTCGGCAACGGCCCTGTCGACGAGAGCGTCGTCGGCGGCAAGTTTGACCGGGTCTAGGCGGCCGGGCCGAACACCGGCGACGAGATCGGCGCGAAACGCCGCCATCGCCGCTCGGACGCCGTCGTCATCGGCCTTCAGAACGGCTTCGAGCTTGCCGAGCGATTGCTGCTGGGCCGGACTGAGATCGAGATCGTGCGCGGCGCGAAAGAGGCTCGAACCGAGCCCACTGTGCCGCGCGAACGGGGCCCGCGGCTTGGGCCGATTCATGTGGCCCGCGGAGAACGCTTGAGCAACCGCCCCCGACGAGACACTTGCGCTTGGCGCCCCGTTACCGCCCGCGCTCTGCTGGCACCCAGCTGCCGCGAACGAGGCCGTCGCAGCCACAATCATCCTCAGAAGCTTTTGTCGGTGGCTTCGCACGTTGCGCCCTCCTTGACTCGTGCCGCACATTGACATGCTTACGAATCCGGGTCGGGCGGCTCGTCGGCAGGCGGAGACGGCTCGTCGGCTATTGGCGGTCGCCCAAGGGGATTCGCGGATGCCTCGCCTGCCTCCGGCGGTGAACATGGCGATTGAGGCCCTGATGACGCATTCCGTAAGGCGGGCC
>JBAULD010000489.1:0-9865 GCA_049578005.1 Polyangiaceae bacterium | reverse complement strand
GCCGAGGTCCGCGCCGTAGTACGTACTGAGGCGAAGCGCCTAGCCCACGATGACGAGCCGGACCCGAACCATCACTTTCCCCGGCCGCATCCTCTTTCTCACCGAGGACCCGGCGCTCCTCGATGCGCAGCTCGCTGGCGACGATCTCGCCTTCGACCGCGACCGTCCCCTTTTGGCCAACATCTCGACCGACGAGATCACGCCGGGGTGGGTCTGTTACTACTACGACCAAGCGCTCGGCCGGTATTGCTACGTCGGCTTGCGGGGCGGCCTCGTGAAAGTGGACGCGATCCGGCGGGGAGGGTTCTCCGTCGTCGTCAGCGGCGCGTCCAAAGGCTGCGGCTCTTCGCGCGAGACCGCTCCGTACAGTGAGCTCGCGGCCGGCGTTCGGCTCGTCGTCGCCCCGAGCATCGAGAAAATCTACCGTCAGAACGCCGAGAACATCGGCCTCCTGACCAGCACCGATCTCGGCCTGGTTCCACGCATCGCGCGGGGCGAGGCGATCGCCGTCGAAGAGTTTACGCGCGGGCTCGATCCGATCAGCGCCGCCATCGTGGAGCACGGAGGGCTCTTTGCGTACAACAAAGCGCGCCTCACAGGAGGAGCGCGGCCGCCGGCGGTGGTCACGCTCCCCCGACCGATGACCCTGTGCGAAAAGATTCTCGCTGCGCACGCGCCCGTAGAGGAAACGAGCCCGCCGTTGGCCGCGACGGCAGTCCCGACGACCCGCGCCGTGCAGCCGGGGGATGCCTTCTTCGCACGAGCGGATGTGCGCTTCTCGCACGAGTACGTGACGCCGATGGCGGAGGCGCTCTTCCGCGAAGGCTTTGGGCCCGACGCCCGCGTGAACGAGCCGGAGAGCGTGTTCGCGTTCCGCGATCACCTGACGCTGCTCGATCTCGTCATGTCCAAGGCGCACAAAGACATGGGGCTCGACGTCCAAGCGCGCAAGCTCGCGTCGGTGCAAGAGGCGTTCGGCGAGCGCGAGGGGGTCAAAGTTTACGGCGAAGTGCGGCGGGACGGACAGGTCGTCGGCTCCGAAGGCATCTGCCACAACAAAGTGATCGAGGAGCTCGCGCTCCCGGGGCAAGTCGTCGTCGGGACCGACAGCCACACGTGCATGGCAGGCGCCCTCGGCTGCTTCGCGTTCGGCGTGGGTTCGACCGACATGGCCAACGCGTGGCTGACGCGCGACGTGCGGGTCCGGGTCCCTCCGACCGCGCGCTTCACGCTGACCGGGCGCTTGCGCGCCGGCGTGTGCGCGAAAGACGTCATGCTCCACATCTTGAGCCTGCCGTTCTTCAAGTCGGGCGAAGGCATCGGCAAAGTTTTGGAGTTCGGCGGCGACGCGCTGGAACACCTGCCGCTCGACGAGCGCGCCACCCTCACCAACATGGCGGTCGAAGCCGGCGGATTTAGCGGGATCATCGAAGCCGATGAAGTGGTCGTGACGTATCTCGCCACCCAGCGAGGGCTCGATCCGAAGGACGTGCGACGGCGCATCGTTCGCGCCGATCCGGGCGCAGAATACTGCGCGACGTTTCCCATCGATCTCGGCGAGATATCTCCGATGATCGCGACGCCGGGCGACCCGCGCAACGGCGTCCCGCTCGAGGAGCTGGGGCGCGACGTCGCGATCGACATCGCGTATGGCGGCTCGTGCACCGGGGGCAAGAAGGCGGACATGGATATGTACGCGTGGGTTCTGTCCCGCGCGCTCGCCAAGGGCCAGCGCGTGGCCCCGAGCGTTCGCTTCTACGTTCAGTTCGGATCCCAGGATATCCGCCGGTATGCGATGGAGAGGGGCTACCTCGACGTCTTCGAGCGCGCCGGGGCGGTGGTGCTCGAGCCATCGTGCGGCGCCTGCATCAAGGCCGGCCCGGGCGCAAGCGATTCGCCCGACCAAGTCACCGTGAGCGCGCAGAATCGGAATTTCCCGGGACGGAGCGGGCCAGGTCGGGTGTATCTGGCGAGTCCGTTCGTCGTGGCGGCGAGCGCGATCGCGGGGAGGATCGTAGGGCTGGACGCTGCCGATTAACGAGCGTCCGAACAAATCAGCTATGGTGCCGCGGTCGTTCGCGTGGTCGACTGCCGGCGCCGCGGGGGTTGCCGCGGAGGTTTGTCTTCCAATCCACGCCGAGGGGTCCGCCATGCGTCCGAAGAGGAAACCGTCTGCCGCTTTTGGGGCGAAGCATCGTTCGTCCTCTGGAAAGAGCGTCGTGCGAGCCCTGGGGGTCGTGCTCGCGCTCTTCGCGTTGGGCGTCGCGAGTCCGGCCCGCGCCCAAACGGCCACGACGGACCTGACCATCTACAATAGCGGCCTCGCTCCCGATTGGCAGAACTGGAGCTGGGCCACCGTAGACCTCGCCTCCACGGCCGTCGTCCGCAGCGGCGCGACGTCGTCGATCTCCGTGGCGGCCGCGCCGTGGTCCGCGCTCTGGCTCCAGCACGCCGCGTTCAGCACGGCCGGCTACGGAAACCTGACATTTTGGATCAACGGCGGTCCCAATGGACAATCCAAATTGCTGGTGGCTCCCGCGCTCGACAATGTAGCGCAACCGAGCGTCGCGATCGGACCCATCGCCGCCAACACGTGGCAACAGATCTCCATTCCACTCACGTCACTCGGCGCCGCCAGCGTCCCGAACTTCACGGGCTTCTGGATCCAGGAAGGCACGGGCACCGACGAGACCCAGAATCCGTTTTACGTCGACGACGTCGTCCTCACCGCCGCCGTAGCGGTCGTTCCGCCACCTCCGCTCGACGGGGGAATGGCCGTCTATCAAGACGCGTTCGTCAGCGGTTGGGCGAATTGGAGCTGGGCGGCGGTGGACGCCGCGAACACGGCGGTCGTTCACACGGGCGCGAGCTCGATCGCCGTGACGGCTTCCCCCTACTCGGCGCTCGCCTTTCATCACGCGGCGCTCGACACCGAGCTTTTTGGGAGCCTCACGTTCTGGATCAATGGCGGGTCGACGGGCGGACAGGTCCTCGCGCTGATCGCGTCCCTCGGGGGAGTGGCCCAGCCCGGCGTCGTCGTCGGCCCGCTCGCGCCGAACACCTGGCAGAAGGTCGTCGTCTCCGTAGCCGACCTTGGCATCTCGAATCAGCCGAACCTCACGGACATCTGGCTCCAAGAGCACACCGGCGCGACAATCCCGACGTTCTACGTCGACGACGTGCGCCTCGACCTCGCCCCCGCACCGACCGTGGTGAACGTGAAGGTCGACGCGAAGAGCCGCATTCGACGAGTCGACCCGCGGACGTTCGGATTGAACACGGCCGTTTGGGACAGCGCCCTCGGTACGCCCACGACCGTGGCGCTGCTCGACGAGCTCGACAACCGCGCGCTGCGTTTCCCGGGCGGATCCACGTCGGACACGTATCACTGGAAGACGAATCTCAGCGACGGCCAGACGACGCCCTGGGCGACTTCGTTCGACGAATTCGCGCAGACGGCGACGTCGACGCACGCGCAAGTCTTCATCACCGCGAACTATGGCAGCGGTACTCCCGATGAAGCCGCCGAATGGGTTCGGTACTCGAACGTCCACAAGCGCTACGGGTTTCAATATTGGGAGATCGGCAACGAGATTTACGGCTCGTGGGAAAACGACACGAACACGCGTCCGCACGATCCGGTGACCTACGCCACGCGCTTCGCTCAATTCGCGCGGAAGATGAAGGCCGCCGATCCGCTCGTCAAAATCGGCGCGGTCATCGAGGCCAGCGAAGACAGCGACGACAACTACGCGGACGAAAGCGTGATTAATCCGCGCACGGGAGCATCGCACTCCGGGTGGAGCGCGGTGATGCTCGCGACGTTTCAAAAGCTCGGCGTCACGCCCGACTTCGTCGCGTACCACCGCTACGAACAGGGCCCGGGCGGCGAGAGCGACATCTATCTCCTCGGCGCCTCGAAGACCTGGTCGAACGACGCGGCCGCGATCCGCCAGATGCTGAGCGACTACCTAGGCCCGCGAGCGAAGCGGGTCGAGCTGACCTGCACCGAGACGAACTCGGTTTACAGCGGTCCCGGCAAACAGTCGACGAGCCTCGTCAACGGTCTATTCCTCGCCGACAGCATGGGCAACATCATGAAGACGGAGTTCGACTCCTTTCTCTGGTGGGACCTGCGTAACGGCCAGGGGCAGGGCTACGACAGCGATCTCCTTTACGGCTGGCGCCAGTACGGAGACTACGGCATCGTCGACGATGCCCAGCCAGCCGGGCCGGCCGACCGGTATCCGACGTTTTACGTGTACAAGCTCCTGAAGCACTATGCGCGCGGGGGCGAGTCGGTGCTCGATGCGACCAGCAGCTACGCGGGGCTGGGCGTCTACGCCGTTCGCGAGCCCCATTCACGGGCGTTGAACCTGCTTCTGATCAACAAGCATCCCCTCGTCAGCCTCAGCGCCTCCATCGCGATCGAAGGCTTCCGAGCGGGCGAACGCGCGGAGGTCTACTCGTACGGCATTCCCGAGGACCAGGCCGCGCAGACAGGCGTAGGGTCGGCGGACGTGACGCAAGGGACTATCGACCTCGCGGGCCCGGGCTTGACGTATTCCGTCGCTCCGTATTCCGCGACGGTCATCAAGTTCGCGAAACGCCGCGGCGATGCGGATCGTGAGCGCGAGGACCGCGAGGAGGACGGGTCGGACTAGAGGTTCCGTCCCCGAATTGACCGCGACGCTGCGGTACGGAATGACCCCATCCGGCACTTCACGGCTTCTTCGTCCGGCGCTTTTTCGGCTTCCGAGGCGGAGGGCTCCTTTCGAGCAAGGCGACGTCCAGAAGATCCTTGTCCCGTGCGGATGCGCGGTGCCGCTGCCCCACGGCACGGAGGTGATCACTCGCGTCGACCGGATCGCGGGGGAGCGGCGCGTTCCCCAGGGTTCGGTCGGCCGCGTCACCAGGGCCGATGGGGACGACCTCGACGTGACAGTCGTCGGCGTCGGTGTCCTCCGCCATGACCACGGGATGGGCCGCGGTCGGCCGCACCGTCGGCGGTCCGCGAGCAACGCATCAGCCAAGGGCGACGGTCCAGGCTTCCTCCGCCCGGCCGCTCCTTAGACTTGCCGCCATATAGACTAGAAGCCATACTGAAGTGGATGGCCACGGTCGTCTACGGCGACTTCGAGTGGGACGACGCGAAGGCCGAGGCGAACATGCGCAAGCACGGCGTGTCCTTTGATGAAGCGGCCACGGCCTTCTAGGATCCAAACCACCTCATCGTGGACGACGGCTCCGGCGACGGCAAAACGTACTGGCTCCTCGGCTTCTCGATCGCCGGGCGGCTCTTGACCGTCGTGCACGTCGAACGAGGAAGAAGGGAGCGCATCATCAGCGCTCACCGAGCCACGGCGGAGGACGAGCGTCGTTATCGGCGAGGGCAAGGCGAGCCAAGCGCGTCGCCGGGCAAGAGAACGAAGGCTGACCACCGGAAGGCACTCGCCGAGGTCGCGCGCGCCAGGGTCGACGCCGTGCGGAGCCTCGGGTTCGTCGAGCCCCGTGACGACGGAGGAGGTCTGCCGCCGCGAGGGCGCGCAGCTGGCAGCTGCTGCGACGCGAGCGGGTGGAGGAACGGCGGGCATTGGGCGCGGGCGGCCGGGACGAGGATGGACAACGTACGAGGTGACCAGCCATGAAGAACGCAGCACACAAGGCACGCCGGACGCACTCGGACGAGCACGAGGCACAGATCGACTGGAGCCGCGCGCGTGTTGTCGGCCGCGGCACCAAGACGGGCCGTCGCTACGACTTGAAGACGCTGCGCGCGGCGCTCGGCAGGACGCAAGCGGAGGTCGCCGAGGCCGCACGCATGGCCCAGGGGGACGTCTCCCGGCTCGAGGGGCGCGAGGACGTGAAGCTCTCGACGCTTGCGCGCTACGCCTCTGCACTCGGCGGCAGCGTCGAGGTGGCGGTCGTCGTGAATGGGCGGCACTACGTCTTGGATCTCACGTCGGACGGCGACGACGACAGTCCTGCTTCGCGCGCACGTTGACGAGGCGCTGGCCTTGGGCTGGAAGCTTCTCCCCCGGTCGGCACGTCGCCTTCGAGCAGGTGGACGATTCCGTGCATCCACGCTGCGAGAGGCGACGGATCTTCCTGCACGATCGCGTGCGCGCCCCTCCCAGTTCCCCGCGGCGAGGAGGTCGGCGGCGCGGCGGAGCGACTCGGCGGAGCCCATGTTCAGAGCCTATTCTGAATGCTCCACGAGCGGGCATCACGAGCGGCGCGCCTCGCCGCACAAGAACACAGATGAAGGGTGGAGCCGCTAAGCGCGGAAGGCATTCCACGCCGCGAGCGGAGTCCATGTAGTCCCGCCAGTGCGCGATCTTGCGCTTGTCGATGTGGATGACGGAGCAGAAGCGGTTGTTGTAGGCGGCGCCGTTCGCCAAGAGCGTGCCGTGGACCTCGTACTCGATGACAATTACGCGCTCGCCCTCTGCCTTGTGGACGACGAGATGGTCGGCGGCGTCGAGCTTGATGGCCTCGACGTAACCGCGAAACTGGCCCATGAGGGCGGTGCGTCCGCGCACGACACGCGGCCATCCCCCGAGGTCGTAGAGGACCTCGTAGACGGTGTGCTCGTCCACGACGTCGAAGAAGTGCTCCCCATCGACGAGGTCACCGAGCGCGCGTCGAACGAGCTCGAAGTAGGGCGCGGCGGGCTCGTACGCGGCGTAGGGATGGCTGGACATGGTTCGTCTACTACCCTGACGAGCGGATCTGCGGTGGACGCATCGCTCACTTCACGGCGCGCACGGCCAGCTCCTTCGCCACTTCGACGAACAGTCGCAGCGGTGGCGAGCGCCGCGCGACGCTGGGGAAGTAGAGGAAGAAGCCGGGGACCGTCGGCGCATAGCGCTCGAGCACCCGTTGCAGCCGGCCCGTGCGTAGCCGCTCCAACACCATCGGCTCGAAGGCGTAGACGAGCCCTACCCCCTGCTCCGCGAGGGAGGCGTTCAACGAGGAGTCGTCGCTGACGACGCCCCCGTGAACCGGCACGCGCCAGTTCTTGCGGCCGCGCTCCAGCTCCCAGGCGTAGAGCGCCCCAGTCGTCCGCGAACGGAAGGTGATGCACTCGTGGCGCAGGAGATCCTCCGGGCGTTCCGGGGTCCCGCGGCGCGCGAGGTAGTCGGGCGACCCTACCACCACGAAGCGGAATAGCTCCGTGACCGGAGCGGTCGAACCTTCGCCAGCCTGGCGAGTTATGTCCTGAGTATCAAGGAAAGAAGGAGCGTCGCCCGTCGCACGCGCAAGGCGATCTTTCGAGCGTGCGTCACGCGCCATGGCTGCTCCGGCGGTCGTCCCAACGGCGGCGCTCCCCACGCGCTTCGCGCGCGGGGCCCCTGCCGCCGTACCAGGGGGCTCCGCCCCCTCGTGCGCGCTTCGCGCGCACTCACCCCCTACGACCGGGCAGTCCCCGTCGGAGTTCGCAGACGAGGTGCGCCTCCTCCTCGCGGCGAAGCTCTACGAGCTGGGGCGGATCTCGTCCGAGCAAGCTGGCAAGCTGTGTGGACGCTCCCGGGTCGACTTTCTCAACGCGCTGCCGCGCGTCTCGGTCGCCGTGAGCAACCTCACGCCCGAGGACCTCGAGGACGACATCACCTACGCCAAGCATGGCTGAGCGTCTCGTCGTCAACACGGGACCGCTCATCGCGTTGCGCCGCGCCGAGGCGCTCGACGTCGTCGGCCGGTTGCCCATCGAGTTCCAGTCGCCCTTCGAGGTGCGCGAAGAGCTGCTCGAAGGCGTTAGGCACGGGCACGCGCCTGTCTCGCCGACGTGGCTTCGGTTCGTCGCGCTCGCGAAGCCGCTGGACCTTGTCGCGCGCGCGAACCTCGGCGCGGGTGAGGCCGCGGTGATCGAGCTGATCGTGCTCTCGAGCGTTGCCGCTCGTCACAACATCCTGGGGTGCTCGCAAGGCTCCGAGTCCAACTGGGGGGCGGGCTCTCTCGCACCAAGTCATAGACGACCTCTCTTGCCGGCGCCGCAGAACGAGTATGCCCCGTTTCGGTCCCCCCGAGGGTCGGCGCCCCGCGCCGGTGTGCATTCTGGTGGGAAACGGATGGTGGTAGCCAACCCAGAACGGGAGTTTGTGTCCCCAGGGGGACACAGAGGTTGGTGCACCAGAGATGGTGCCCGTTCTCCAGGATTTTCCGCAATGGCTCGGAGGGATGACCCAGGAGGAGGCGGGTCTGGCGCTGACGATGGTGGCCGTCGCCTGAGCGCTCACGCCGAGCAACGTCATGCTCGGTGCGTTCGGCGTGCCCAGCATCAGGCCGCCAGTGGGGACCACTCCTCCGGCTCAACGCGGGCCACCCCGAGGGGCACGAGCAGCTCATTGAGCTGGGCAACACTCACGAGCGCAGGGGCGGTGATCTCGACCCCGATCGGGCTGCCCTTCGCGTCGAAGTCGACCCGTAGGCCGTGTCCCGCGTCCGTGGTGCGCACCGCCTTGGCCCCGGCCGGGCGAGGCAGGTACAGGTAGGCGGCGAGGGGCCTGCCCTTGCGGAATGTGACCTCGAGGTAGCGATGCTTCATAGGCTCACCGGGTACGCTGTGACCACCACAAGAAGATGATCCATTTCGTCGGGTTCGACAATGACCTCCCACGCAGCGCGCTTGTGGTCGGTCTCGATCACGAACCGGCCCCCGACGACGTCGTCCTTGAAACCACGGGCACGACGCAGCATGGCGCGCAGGTCGACCTCGGTGAAGTCGCGGTCCTCCATGCGTTTCTCGAGGTGCGGCGTTAGCTCGATCTCCCACTCCCACCAGGCGGGCCAGGTCACGGGCGGCACAGTACCACGGTGCTCGCCGCACTCACTCGGCGCGGCGGCTCGTTGGCGGCCGCTGCGATCGACGGCGAAGACGTAGAGCACGAGCTGCCCCACGCCGCTGGTGCGTGTAGCTCGTCGTAGGCCCCTTCGCCGATCAAGCCGTCGCCGCAAGGGCCGAGGCTGTCACGTGTACCCACCGGTACGTGACAACCTGCGGACCTTGTTGGCTCTTCGCACCTTTGACGCTCGCGTCGTGACCGCTTTCGCTCACGCTCTGCGCAATGCAAAGTCAGGAGAAAGACTGAGCCCGCGAAATTCATGACGACGTGATGCCCTCCGGCCCAAAGCGGCAAATCACTCGCCGCGAGCGGGGCGGTCGACGCGATCCGCCTTCCACGCCAGGGATGCGGCTCATTCTAATCTTGATTTCCACAAATTCCCGTTACGTGTCCCACCGACCTACTCGATAGCTCGAGGAGAACAACGAAGATGAAACGTACCCCATCGGCCAGCGACGTCCGATGAGGACATTGACGCGGACGGCGATCGTGTGTTGCCGCGGGCTGGGCGACGGGACGTTGTCAGTCGAGGCGGACGACGTTCAGCAACCGCCGGCCTGAGGGAGCGCCTTGGGGGGCGGGGCTTGCTGGGCGGGTTCGCTGACGTCCTCGTCGATCGCCTCGCGGATGACGCGCGTGGTGAGCTCGTCGAGATGCGTGTGGAGTTCGTCGCAGAGGGCGAGGAATTCGGGCCAGAGCGTGCGCTCGTGAAACAGCTTGGGGGCGCGCAATTGGACCGTGCTGTAGCGCCGGCCGGGCTCGCGAAACGGCTTTAGGCCGTAGCGACGACAGAGCGCGACGAAGAGCTTTCTCTTCCAGGGGTCGGGCAACGCGTAATGCAGCTCGATATCCTCTTCGCGACCACGGAGCTCGGCGAGGCGAGCGCGAATACGCTCGGCGGCGCGTCGCGCGGCCTCTCGTTCGCCATCGACGGTGGTGCCTGCGTGGAGCGCCTCGATTTTGCGCAGCTTCTCGAGCAATGTTCCTTCGAGGGGCACCATCGAGTCCGTACGCAAGCA
>JBAULD010000488.1:0-1738 GCA_049578005.1 Polyangiaceae bacterium | reverse complement strand
GTCCTCGACTGGGATGCGATTGATCACACTCGCCGCTCCCGCACGAATGGCGTCGTCGTTGGCCGCGCGCGCCTCTTCCCACGAGTCGAGCTGGCCGTGTAGCGTCACGTCGCCGCCGGGGCTAAGTCCACCGTGATTTGGCCGGTTGCGACACGCGGGTCCCAGAAGATCTCCCCGATCACGCGATGCTGGATCGACTCCGGTGCAGTGACGACCGCCCTGCGGGCCGTATCCGCGCACCTGCAGATCGTCGTCCACGGCGACGACCCCGGGTACCGCGTGCACGTCGTCTTCGATTACCTTTTTGTCCTCCGGGGACGCGACAGCCCCTTGCAGGGTGACCGGCCCGTTCGCCGTCATCACCCGCACGTCGCGTGAATCGGGCGCCGCGATGTCGTCGTAGATGCCCCGTAACACTTGCTGCTGGATGGTGGCGTCGCTCTCTCGATTTGCCGGGGGAACGGTCATGCCATCTTCGACTCGCCACACGCCGCTGACCTGACGAGCGTCGCGTCCGGCCGCTCTCTTGGCGCGAAAATCCACCAAATTCCCGGAGAGCGAGACCGCGCCCTGCTCGACGTGCACAATCGGTAACTCAGCGCCCACGCGGACGTCGCTCTTGAGCCGGCGACTGACGGCGGCAGCGAGGGCCTTGTCGCTCGGAGCCGGGGGCCTCGCGGCCGACCACGCCTGCTCGCTCTCGCGCCAGTCGACGCGCAGCGCACTTGCGTCGACGTTGGCCACCGCTGCGTTCCAGGCGTCCTCCACCGCGGCGTCCCGTTGCGCGAGGCTGCCGACAACACCCGAGAGCACCGCGTCCTTCGCGTGCACGTCCACCGCGACTTGCGTCCCGCCGAGCCGCCCGTCTTTGCGAAAGGCATCGGTCACCTCGGTCGCGATCTCGGCAGCCTCGCGAGAGGAGACCCGCGAGATCGTAACTTCCAGGCTCACGGCCTGAACGCCAGGCACCCGGGACGCAATCTCGGCCATCAGCTCGCGCTGTGAATACGAATCGGCCGTGCCGCGAAGGGTGACCTTCGCGGCGCTCACGCTCGCCAGCACGCTCGCGCTATGAGTCGCCCGATCGCTCTTCATCGGATCGTCGACTTCCTTGGCAATTTCCGGGTCCGGGCGCGCGGGCGTCTTCACGAGGCTCCGGTGGTGACCGAAGCCACCCCTTTGAAGCCGGCGCCGAGTCGTTCCGCTCGCCACTTGGGAGCCAGCGTCCGGACGGTTCCGGGACGAGCGCGACCTCGCCGTTCGCGAAGGAGACGTGAATCGGCTCCGAGCGCAGGACCGGATCGCGTGCGATCGATTCGGCCATCGCCTTCGCGAGCCTCGCGTTCGGAATCGGCTCGCTGTCGTGCGGCGTCCCGGAACCGCTCGCGGACAAAGAGGGGGCAGGTGTCACTTTGGGCACGCTGGCCGCGGTTGGAGCCGAGCCGGCAGCGTGCGGCTCAGGCTTGCATGCCGGCAAGAGAGCGAGCGCCGCGGCAAAGAGGATTGAACGCGAATGGGACATGGCGCGCGCTCAGGGAACGAGCTGGATCTGCACCCGCCTGTCCGTGGCCCAATCCTTCGGCGCCTCCGCGGCATCTTTCGCGCCCATCGAGGCCGTCAGCACACGGGCCGCGTCGATGCCGTTGGTCACGAGGAAGCTTTTGACTTTCTCTGCGCGCTGGAGGCCGAGACGCTCGTTGTACACGGCAGTTCCGCGCGGATCGGTATGGCCGATCAC